>JAQBVK010000032.1 GCA_027623585.1 Planctomycetota bacterium | reverse complement strand
TCGGTGGCGTCGCTGTTGGTGAGGAAGCCGTTTGGCGCGTAGACGTCGGGCCGTCCGTCGTTGTCGAGTTCGAAGAACAGCGAGCCCCAACCCCACAAGCCGACTCCCGCGCCGGAGCTGTTGGTCGCGTCGGTGAAATGAGCGCGGCCGTCGTTGAGCAGCAGCGAGTTGCCGCGCGCATGGCGTTCGAAGAACTGGTGCAGTTCCCGGTTGCCGCCGTCCATGAATCGCTCTTCCTGGCTGGCGATGCGGCGGCCCGCCGATGAGAACATGTTGGTGACGTAGATGTCGAGGTCGCCGTCGCCGTCGGCGTCCGCAATCGTCGCGCCCATCCCGGGAGAGAGGTCTTCGGCGTTGCGTTCGGCGGCAACGTCGCGGAAGCGTCCGTTCTCGTTCAGATAGTAGTTGTTCCTTCCGAAATCATTCACTACGTAGAGGTCAACGTCGCCGTCGTCGTCGAGGTCCTCCCAAATCGCGGCGAGGCTGAAGCGGCTGTTGTTGTGGTTGAAACCGAACTCTTCCGTGGCGAGTTCCATCTTCCGGCTGCCGCGGTTGTGCCAGAATTGGTTCGGCGCGCCGTTGCTGGCGTCGTATTAAGGATTCGGCACCGCCTTGAGCAGGCCGCCGGTGGCGTTGCGGCACGCGAACAGATCGATCAGCCCGTCGCCGTCGGCATCGGCGGCGACCATGGTGTAGATCTCCTCGGATCCGACGCCGCGCACGCGCGCCGTTTCAAAAGTCCCGTCTCCCCGGTTCCAGCACATCGCGACGTCCTGGCCCACCGAGATCGCCATGTCTTGCCTGCCGTCGTTGTCGAAATCGGCAATCACAGCGCTTCGCGTCTTGTCGAGAAAATCGACGCCCATGCGCGCGGCGGACTCCTGCGCAGCGCCGCCCGGACGCCACAACCACAGGCGGTTGGGCTGTCCGCCGGGTTGGCAAAAGTAGAGATCGTCGTGACCGTCGCCGTCGAGGTCGCCGACCGCGAGGCCTTGCGAACCGATGTAGGAGCGGCCGAAACTGCGATCCACGCGCGCGGTCCAGTCGGTGGTGCCGAGCAACACCTGCTGATCCCAACCCGGCGTCGCTCCGAATACATGCTGCGAGAGGTCCGGCAAGAGCATGTCCGGACCGACGACCTCCTGATAGGCGAGCAGGACGACGCCTGCGAGCGCTACGCTTTCGTCGGATTCCAGCACCTGCCAGGAGGACTCCAATTCGACGTTCCATTGGTGGACCAATCCAGGTGTCGCTGCGTGGGTGTGCAGGTAAGCACGGATGCGGAAGCGATCTACTGCGTCAATCTCCACGCTGACCAGTTTGAGCACGAAAGTGCCGAGCATGGCCTCAGCCGGAACGGCGGCGCGAAAGCCTCGCGCAAGCCCCTCCAAATCGTTGCGCGAGTAGCGCTCCGGTGGAATCGCTCGCGCCGCGCGCACGGCGATCGTCCCGTCGTTGTGAATCGTTTCCAGCTCAGGCCGCAGCACCGAACACTGAAAGCTTTCGGAGAATCGCACGTCCGCGAAGTCGTGGCCTTCGGCGAGATCGTGAAGGAACTGCTTGAGGATCGGCTTGGCGGCATCGTGAAGCGTTTCGGTGCGCCACGCATCCGCTTCCGGGTTGATGCGACGCTCGTTGTCGCGCACGAAGTCCGGCAACTGCCGTTCGGGGCGGACTTGGAAACTGTCCTGTTGCGCCGATGCCCCCGCGGCGGACGCCGCCGCAGCGAGCAGCGCGGGGATGCTAGAACGGAGGCGCATGAGCCAACAGGATACCGGTTGGGTGGACGTGGGTCTCGTCGAAGAACTCGCCCGACAAGAGTTGCAAGAGGTCGCGCTCGGCGGGCGCACCCGCATTGCGCTGAGCTTTAGGGGCGGACAGTTCCACGCCGTGAGCGGCGTCTGCAACCACGTGGGCGGACCGCTCGGTCAGGGTCGCCTGGACGGCGATTATGTGGTCTGTCCCTGGCACGGTTGGAAGTTCCATCATGCGACGGGCGAGGGCGAACCCGGTTACGAAGCCGATCGCGTGCCGCGACACGAGGTGAAAGTGGAAGGCGGCCGCGTGCTCGTCAGCGCGGAGGCGGTCACCAAGCGGGGCAAGCTGCCGCATGCGCCGCATCCGCTCAGCAAGCCGCTTCGACGCGGTGAGCCGGGCGGCCCCTTGCACGACGCGCCGTTGCGCGTGGTCGGGATCTCGACCACCAATATGGACGTCGCGCAGCCGCGTTACTCCACCAGCGATGCTCTACTCGAGTCGGCGTTGGCGCGAGCCGGCGAGCGCGGCGCCGAAACGCGGATGATTCGGCTCGCGGAGCTCAAATTCCGCGCTTGCGAGGGGTACTACTCGAAGGCGGCGCGAGCCTGCACCTGGCCGTGCTCGATCACGCAGATGGATCCGTCCGACCAGTTGGACCGCGTCTACGAAGCCTTCACGCAGTGGGCGGACGTCTTCCTGATCGCCACGCCGATCCGTTGGGGGGCAGGCTTCCTCGCTCTACTACAAAATGGTGGAGCGGATGAACTGCATCCAGAACCAAGAGACCATCGCTGACCGCGTGTTGTTGAGGGACAAGGTGGTCGGCCTGATCGTGACCGGCGGGCAGGACAACATTCAGGCCGTGGTCGGCCAGATGATGACCTTCTTCGGAGAGCTCGGGTGCCAGTTCCCGCAGTTTCCGTTCATCGCGCATTCGCGCGGTTGGTCGCACGAAGACATGGAGAACAACGTGCGCGCGGTGCAGCGCAGCGCCGCCCTTCACGAGGGCGCGGGGGAACTCGCCGAACGCTGCCTCGACACTTGCCGGGCCTTGCTCGACGCGCGCATCACCAAGGAGCGCGTGGCGCCCGGAGGGCGCAAGGCGCGGGCGCGTGAGGAATAGAGACCGCCCGAATTCAGCGCGCCATTCTGGTGGCCAAGTCGGACTGGCGACTGCGGTAGAGCGCTGCGGCTTCCGGCAGGCCGAGTTCCGCGAAGCGCGCGGCGAGCTTGTCGAGGTTGCGCAGCCGCGGGATCAGCACGCGACCGCCGCAGAGCCGCGGATCTTGAATCGCATCCTCAGGCAGGGCTGCGATCGTCTGTAGGTCTTGCGTGAGCTCACGGAAACGCACCGGACCGAGGTAGATCACGCGCAATTGGCCTCCGCGGTCGAGCAGCAAACTGCACGGCAGCGGCATGTCATCGCTGTCCCACAGGGTCTCCTGGAACACCAAGCCAAAGGCGGCTTTGGCGCGTTCATCGAGCATGCCGCCGAGCGCATCGAACCCATAGGAGGCGAGCAGGGCGCGCGCCTCTGCGATCGAGCCGTCATCCTCGACGAGCATCGGAACGATGCGCAAGCCGAGCCGGTCAAGCGCGATCTTGCGCCTTTTCAACAAATCGAATTCGTCCACGCAGCTCGCGCAGGTCGGCGACCAGAAATTGATGAGCACGGGCGAGCCCGCAAGATCGGCGACGGTGCGCGCGGGTTCTCCCCAGCTCGGGATGGGAAGAGGTCCGAGTGGCAGACTTGCGATCAGCGGCACGCGAGTCGGCGCTGCGGCACTGGCCTGCGCAGGATCTGGAACGGAAGCCAGTAAGGCCTCGGCGCGTGCTGCGGCGACGGGAACTGCCTGACCTGCGCCTTGCACGAGCTTCCAACGCTGGTTGCTTCCCAGGTCTTCGAATTCTTCGAGGCTGCCGCCGGGCCAGCGCACGCGCACGCGCTGCGCGCGATTCTCGGCGCCGACGCCGAAGTGCAGTCGCTTCGAAGAGGCGGCCAGGAAGCCTTCGCCTGCGCGCACCGATGCGCGCAAACGCAGTTCGCCGGCTTCGACGAAGATCTGCGCGCCGATCGCGTCGCGATTGCACTGAGTGCCGACGAGATCGAACTGCATCCAATTGCCGGGGCGCGGCCAACGGTTCAGCATCAGGCGCAGTCGCGGCGCATTGCGACTGCGCAGCAAGAGGTCCTCGCGTCCGTCGCCGTCCCAGTCGAGCCGCGCGCAGGCGCGGCCGTCGGTGAGCCAATCGGCGCCGGCCAGTCCGCTGATGTCGGAGAAGCGGCCGACGCCGAGATTGAGAAACACGCGGTTCGATTCACGCCCGCTCCACGAGAGCCCGTTCTTCTCGGCGAGCAGGCTCATGCTGGCCCAGGCGTCGCGGTACGCCTGCGTCGGTTCTTCACCGGGGCCGGAGGACTGCGACGTCACGCGTCGCCAAAAAAGGCTTCACAAGTCGTCGGGCTCCGGGTTGGTCAGGAAACCGTTCGGCGCGTAAATGTCCGGCAGCCCGTCGTTGTCGAGCTCGAAGAACAGCGAACCCCAACCCCACAGGCCGGTCGCGGCTCCGGATTGATCGGTGGCGTCGGTGAAGTGCGCATTGCCGTCGTTGAGCAGCAGCGAGTTGCCGCGCGCGTGGCGCACGAAGTATTGATGCAGGTCCTGGTTGCCGCCTTGCATGAAGCGGTCGTCCTGCGTGGCGATGCGCCGCCCCGCGGAGGAGAACATGTTGGTGACGTAGATGTCGAGATCGCCGTCGCCATCGGCGTCGGCGATGGTCGCGCCCATGCCGGCGGAGAGGTCTTCCGCGTTGCGCTCGGCCGCGACGTTGCGGAATTTTCCGCCTTCGTTGAGGTAGAGGCAGTTCCTCCCGAAATCGTTCACCACGTAGAGGTCGGCGTCGCCGTCGTCGTCAAGGTCTTCCCATACCGCGGCAAGACTAAAGCGGTTGTTGTCGTGGCCCAGCCCGACTTCGTCGGTGGCGACGCGGAACTCTCGCGCTCCTTCGTTGCGCCAGAACACGTTTTTCGC
The DNA here is from genome assembly GCA_027623585.1 of Planctomycetota bacterium. GTDB lineage: Bacteria > Planctomycetota > UBA1135 > UBA1135 > UBA1135 > JAQBVK01. Next base: position 8,533 of record JAQBVK010000032.1, on the reverse strand, counting down.
CCCGTTGGTGGCGTCGTGATAGGGACTCGGCACCGCCGAGAGCAGCCCGCCGGAGATGTAGCGGCAGGCGTAAAGATCGAGATCGCCGTCACCGTCGGCGTCGGCGGCGGCGATCGAATAGATTTCGTCGTTGCCGGAGCCGCGTACGCGCGCGGTTTCGAAACGGCCGTCGCCGGTGTTCCAGCACAACGCCACGTCCATGCCGAAGGAAATCGCGAGGTCTTGCCGGCCGTCGTTGTCGAAGTCCGCGATCAAGGCGCTGCGCGTCTTGTCGAGAAAGTCGACGCCCATGCGCGCGGAGACTTCCTCGGCAGCGCCGCCGTCGCGAGACAGCCACAGGCGGTTCGGGAGTCCGGCTTGTTGGCAGAAGTAAAGGTCGTCACGCCCGTCGCCGTCCACGTCGCCGACCGCAAGCCCTTGGGTGCCGAGAAAGGAGCGACCGAACAACTTGTCCACGCGCGCAGTCCAGGCCTCGGTGCCGGTCAAGATTTGCGTGGACCAGTCGGGGGTCGCGGCGAACACTTGCTGCGCGTAATCGGGCAGCAGGCCGGCGGGGCCGAGCACTTCTTCATATTGAATCAATTCAACGCCGGAGAGCGCTAGATCCTGGTCGGTGCTGATGACGGTCCAGAACGTTTCCAGTTCGACGTTCCATTGCAAGGTCAGTCCAGGCGCCGCGGCATGCGTGTGCAGATAGGCGCGGATGCGGAAGCGGTCGGCCGCGTCCAACTGGACGCTGACCAACTTCAGCACGAAGGTTCCGAGCGCGGCATCGGCCGGGACGGCGGCGCGGAACTCCTGCGCCAACCGCGCCAGTTCCGCTAGGCCGTAGCGTTCGGCGGGGATGACGGCCGCGCGCCGCACCGCGATCGTGCCGTCGTTATGAACGGTTTCCAAGTCTGGGCGCAACACCGAGCATTGGAAGTCTTGGGCGAAGGTCACGCTCGCGAAGTCATGACCCTCCGCAAGGTCGTGGAAGAACTGCTTGAGCACCGGCTTGGCGGCGTCATGCAGCGCCTCCGAACGCCACGCGTCGTACTCCGGATCGATGCGCCGCTCGTTGTCGAGCGCAAACGCCGGCAGTTCCCTTCCGGGGCGAACCTGGAAGGACTCTTGCTGGGCCGGCAGGGGCAGCGTGAGAAGCGAAGTCGCGAGGGCAGCCGCGATCAAACGATGCCGCACGGGGGGGTGCGCGGGACCGTTCATGGGTGGGTCAGATTCCCTTATACCAAGGAGAGTGCGTGTCGGATCTGCGCATGAGCGCGATCAGGCCCCGCTAGGATGCGGCGATCCATGGCTGCGGCTCCGAAACAGGCTTCCAAGTCCGGCGCGAGCGCCATTGCGGCGCCGCCGAAACTTTCGCGCCGGAAGAAAATTGCCTTCACTTTGGTGTTATTCGGGATCGTTCTTTTGATCTTGGAAGTGCTCTTGCGCTTGGTGAATCCGCAGGAGTTCGCCGTGGCCATGGCCGAGCGTCGGACCCACGTCTACCGGGATTGGACCAAGCGCGATCTGATGCCCGGCGGCAGCGCGCACTACCGCTTCGAGCGAGAAGACGGAACTTTGGCGCTTGACTATCGATTGGTGCTCGACGAGCGCGGACTGCGCCGTCCGGATCCGGACACGGCCCTGGAGACCACCTTCGACGGGAAGCCGCGGCGCATCGTGCACTGCATCGGCGACTCGATGACGATGGGGTGGGGAGTCACGGCGGAGGAGGCCTACCCGGCTCGACTACAGGAGCTTCTGGGAAACGCTTTTTTGACGCTCAACCTTGGGGTAGACGGCTTCGGGCTGCGTGATGCGACCGAGCGTTCGCGGCGTTTTGCGGAGGAGTATCCGCCGGAGGTGGCGGTGATCTTGCCCTTCAAGAACGACACCGGCGAAGATCGGGATGACATCCGGCACGACCGCAAGTCCGGCTTGGGACACGCGCTCGGCCGCACCATGGACGCGCTGCGGCGCAATCTCTACGTGATGCAGATTCCGGTGGCCGCGAGCATGATGTTCAAGGGCCGCGGGGCGATCGACGTGCCGGTGGAAGTGATGGCGGACAACATCGGACCCGACATGACGCGGGAGACTTGGGAAACATTGTCGGAGGGTTCACCGCTGCCGACTGGACCGTCAGCCGAGGCGCTGCAGAAGTACGTGGAAGAATGCCGCGCCGCCGGCCTCCGGGTGCTGGTCCTGTTCCCGCACGGCAATCTCTACGCCTGGTCGATGGGGCGCTACTGCCGCGAGCACGACATTCCCTATCTCGTCGCACCGATGGGCTACTCCAAGCACCTCGCAACCGATCTGCATCTGAACCCTCAAGGTTGCGTCGAGCTCGCCGAAGCCGTGCATCGCGCGCTGACCACGGGCGAAGGCGTGACGGGCCCGTGGATCCCGTTGAACTGAACGCCTGAATACGGTGTGCGGCACCAACTTGTCAAAAAGTGGCAACATGGTGTGCGACTCCGTATTAGAACAGCGCGTAGACGAAGGGCCCGAGGCCGGTGCTGGACAGCAGCACGAAGGTGCCGAGGATCAGCAGGACCACAAGGATCGGCAGCATCCACCACTTCTTGCTGTGGCGCAGGTAGGCCCAGAACTCGGCGAAGAAGCCGGTTTTTTGCGCGCCGAGCTGATCGGAGAAGTCTTGGTCTTGCTTGGGGTCGTCGGCCATGGCTTTAGAACTGGCGGAAGTACCGCTCGCGGTTTTCGGTCTTCGGATAGGGCAGCCAATAGGACTGCGCGGACTTGTCCCATTTTCGCTGCAGCGGATCCTTGCGGAGCACGCGGAAGCACAGCGCGACGATCGTCATGACGATGTACCACATCACGCCGAGCATCACGTAGGAGAGCACGATGCCAATCGGAAAGGCGACCAGGGTCAGCGCCACGTAGAGCGGCAAGTTCGCCTTCGGGAAGGTCAGCGCGGCGAATCCGCTGAAGCCGGCCGTCACCCAGCAGGCGATCGCCCAATTCGGGTGCGCGTGCGCTTGCAGCCACCAACCCATCAGGCCCAGGAATAGCAGCGCCGCCGCGCCGAACACGCGCAGTTGCTTGGCCGAAGGCTTGAGGTCGAGGGCGATCATGGCGTTAATCCAGGTCGAAGGCCGCGAGGTGCTTCTGCCGGTCGAACTTTTCGGCGTTGGGCTGTTCTTCCTTCACCATCACGCAGTCCTCGACCACGAGCACGTCCATCTCGGTCATCATGAAGCAGCGATAGGCGTCTTCCGGCGTGCAGACGATCGGCTCGCCGCGCACGTTGAAGGAGGTGTTGATCATCACTGGGCAGCCGGATTGATTGGCGAACTCGCGCACCAGGCGGTAAACGCGCCCGTGCCGCTCTTCGTCCAGCGTCTGCAGGCGCGCGCTGTAGTCCATGTGGGTCACCGCCGGAATCTCGGAACGCGGGATCTTGAGCTTGTCGAGGCCGACGAGGCCATCGGCGTCGCCGTTGGCGGCGATCCGCTTGTCCTCGCGCACCGGCGCGACGATCAGCATGTACGGGCTCTCGTCTTGCTCGTCGATCTCGAACCAGTTGTGGGCTTCCTCGCGCAGCACGATCGGCGCGAACGGGCGGAACGACTCGCGGTACTTGATCTTCAAGTTCATCACCGACTGCATTTCGCGCGAACGCGCGTCGCCGATGATGCTGCGCGCGCCGAGCGCGCGAGGTCCGAACTCCATGCGTCCCGCGACGTGGCCGATCACCTTGCCGTTGCGGATGTGGCCGACCAAGGACTTGATCAGATCATTCTCCTGCGGATGGTGTTGGTACTTCGCGCCCGCGGCGTCGAGCACGCGTCGCACCTCTTCGCTGGTGTAGGACGGGCCGAGCAAGGAGCCGAACTGCAAGTCGCCTTGCTTGACCTCGCGCGGCTTGCCGAGCAACTGGTGCCAAGTGAACAAGGCCGCGCCGAGCGCGCCGCCGGCATCGCCCGCCGCCGGCTGGATCCACATCTTGTCGAAGCATCCGTCGCGCAGGATCTTGCCGTTGCCGACGCAGTTCAGCGCCACGCCTCCCGCCATCACCAGGTTCTTCGATCCGGTCAACTTGCGCGCGTGGCGCGCCATGCGCAGCATCACTTCCTCGGTGACGGCTTGAACCGACGCTGCGAGATCCATTTCACGCTGGCTGAGCGCGGTCTCGGGTTTGCGCGCCGGTCCGCCGAACAGCGCGGCGAATTTTTCAGTGTGCATCTGCTCCGAGTGGCAGTACCCGAAGTAGGACATGTCGAGGCGGAAGGACCCGTCTTCCTTCAGATCAAGCAGGTTCTGCAGGATCGCGTCCTTGTGCTTCGCGGTCCCGTAGGGGGCGAGCCCCATCAACTTGTACTCGCCCGAGTTGATTCTGAAGCCGCAGAAGGCGGTGAAGGTCGAGTACAGCAGACCCAGCGAATGGGGGAAACGCAATTGATGAAGCATTTCCAAGTGGTTGCCGCGCCCGTGGCCGATGCTAGCGGTCGCCCACTCGCCGACGCCGTCCATGGTCAACACTGCTGCGTCTTCGAACGGCGACGGGAAAAATGCGCTCGCGGCGTGCGACTCGTGGTGCTCGGTGTAGACGATGCGCCCCTGATATTTTCCGCCGAGCCCCTTGCGGATTTCCTTCTCCAGATGCAGTTTCCCGCGCATCCACATCGGAATCGCGACTCGGAACATCTTGAAGCCGCGCGGCGCCACGCCCACCCAGGTCTCGATCATGCGCTCGAACTTCAGCAGCGGCTTGTCGTAGAAGGCGACTGCGTCGAGATCCGCGGCAGAGATGCCGGCTTCCCTCAGGCAATACTCGATCGCGCTCGACGGGAAGCGCGCGTCGTGCTTTTTACGAGTGAAACGCTCTTCCTGCGCCGCAGCCACGATCCGGCCGTCGACCAGCAGGGCGGCGGCGGAGTCGTGATAAAAGGCGCTGATGCCGAGAATTCTCATCAGGGAGAGGGCTGAAGCCGACCGATCCGACATTCTATATCGGCGTTCGCGCGCTCTCTTCTGACTACCGTCGCGGCTAGACTTGCCCGCGTTCGTCTGGCCTCGGCGTCATGAAGCTTCCGCCTCGTCCCGGTCCCTTTGCTCAGGCGTTCGGCAGCTTGCAAGGGTGGCTGTACGCGCACGGAGTCAAAACCGCGAGACTGTGCATCGGCTCGGTCTATTTTTGGTTCGGCGCGCTGCGTTTTTCTCCCGGCGTGACCGAAGCGGAGGCTTACTTGCCCGGGCGCGTCATCGCCGCGCTGACTCTCGGCCTGATCGACGGCGCGCAAGGCGCCAACGTGCTCGGTTCTTGGGAATGCTTCATCGGATTCTGCTTGGTGGCGGGCATCGCGCTGCGGCTGACGTCGTTCTTGATGTTCGCGCACCTGTTCGTGATGTTCCTGCCGATGGCGCTGTGGCCGCGTCAAGTTTGGTACGCCTTTCCCTTTGGGTTGACGCTTCGCGGCCAGATCATTCTCGATAACCTCGTGATGATCGCCTGCGGCATGGTGCTCGCATCCTCGGTGCCGCGCGGCGTCGGCGGCCCGCGCTTCGGCCGGGTCGGCCGCTTGCTGCGCGAAGGCGACGATCGCGCGTCACGCTGGATGGGAATGCACGGCGTGACCTGCTTGCGCATCGCGATGGGCGTGCTCTACGTGTGGTTCGGAGCGCTGAAGTATTTTCCCGGCGGCGGAGGCGGCGGCGGCTTCCCACAGTTTGCGGGCCGCATCATCGAGCGCTTGAGCCTCGGGCTCGCGGGGCCGTCCGTGGGCGCCGCGGTGATGGCGACCTGGGAGTGCCTGATCGGCCTCAGCCTACTGGCCGGTCGCTTCCCGCGTTTGCTGCTGGCCATGATCTTGCTCCACCTCGGCGCAATGTTCACGCCATTGTTCTTCGAGCCGGAGACGATTTGGCTGCGCTTCCCCTTCATGCTGACGCTGACCGGAAAGTTCCTGGTGCGCCACCTCGCGCTCTATGCGGCGGCGATCGTGATCGTGTCTTCGGTGGCGCAACGCGCGCACGGATGGTCCACGCTGGTCAACCCCTTCCGAGGCCGCGCGCGCGCGGAAGCTACCAGCGAAGGGAGATCGTCCTCGCGCTGATCGCCATGGAAATCACCATCCGGCAGCTCGAGTACTTCGTGGCGCTCGCGGAGACCGAAAACTTCGGGCGCGCAGCGGAGCAATGCTTCGTGACGCAACCCGCCTTGAGCACGCAAGTGGCGCAACTCGAGAAGTCGCTCGGCGTGCAGTTGGTGGAGCGCGGACGCAAGGCGACCTTGACTCCCGCGGGCGAGATCGTGGTGGTGCGCGCACGGAGGATTCTCGAGGAGGTGCGGGAGCTGCATGAGGGCGCGGCTTCCTTCCGCGGACCCTTGGTCGGGCGCGTGCGACTCGGAGCGATTCCGTCGGTGTCGCCCTACCTGCTGCCACGCGCTTTGCCGCGCATCCGCGAGCGCTACGCCGATCTCCAACTCGTGCTGCGCGAGGCGCCTACGCGTGAATTGTTGCAGGCCTTGCATGCCGGAGATCTGGACTTGCTCTTGCTCGCGCTCGGCGAAGACTTCGGACCGGTGGACGAGATGGAGCTCGGCGCGGATCGCTTCCTCCTGCTTGCACCGAGTGGACACCCTTTGCTGGCCAAGAAAGGCCTCAAGCAGGCGGATTTGGTGGATTACGACACGCTGCTGAGCGAAGACGGCGCGGGTCTGATGCCGCCGATCGCGGAAGCCTGCCTGGCGCGCAGCGGCGCCGATTTCGACGACTTCCGCGCCGCCTCGATCCGCACCTTGGTCGGCATGGTCGCGAATCGGCAAGGCATCACTCTGGTGCCCGAACTCGCGGCGGAGGTGGAAGTGCCGGAAGGACTCGGCCTGGAACTCGCGCGCTTCGAGCCGCCGGAGCCAAAGCGACGGATCGGCATGGTGTGGCGCCGCGGCGCGACGCGCGCGAAGGAGTTCCGTCTGCTCGGCCAGGTGATCGCGCAGTTGATCTGAGCGTCAACGGCGGCCGAACTCGTCGTGCGCAATCGGACTGAGCCGTTCCCCTGGCAACCCTTTCTTCAATTCCAGCACGGCTCCACCGGTGCGGTTGAACCACCGCAGATCGAAGGCGTGCCAGCCTGCTGCGAGGGCGATCGCCTCTTCTCGAGTCTCCGCGCCGTGCAATCCGTCGTTGTCCACCACCAACCGTCCGGCAATGCGGAGTTGCGAGCCATCGTCGCTGGTGAGAGAGAAGATCCACATCCCGTCTTCGGGAACGTCCACGAAGCCTTCGAACAGGAGTCCGATTCCCTCCTGCTCGGAGTCTTCACCGAGGCTGATCGCGGTTGCCACGGATTCTCCCACAGGCACTGCGGCCGACCAATCCGGCAGCACGTCCCAAGAGCCGCGGTACACACGCCGCAACAAGCCGGGGTGCGGCGGGACGTCGCCTGCCGGCAGCAACTCGACACGACGAAACTCGCGGCGCACGGTCGCTGACACCGGCAGGCCACGGTGGAACGCACGCGCCGTGATGACTACGGAAGCCCTCAATCGCAGCGGGTAATCGACCACCGGATCCGTGATTCCCGGTTCTCCTCCGTCGCGGCGAAACCGCACTTCGAGGGCGGGAGAAGCGCTCTTGATCTCCACGTCCACGTAAGTCGCGAACTCGTCGAAGGCCGCTTCGATGCGCGGCGGCAGGTAGACGATCGGTTCGCCGTTCACGCGCAACTCGATCACCGGGCAATCCGGATCGGTCGGCTGCTCCGGCAACCAGATCCACAGGTCTGTGCCGGCGCGCTCCGCGGCGAGCGCGCTGCCATCGGCGAGCAAGCAGGCGTGGAAAGAATCATTCCCTAGACCTTGGATCACCAACTTGCCGTCGGCCGGCCAGTCGAAGACATGCAGGAACAGGCGCGTGTCTGCGCCGTCGCGCTTCTTCGTGCAGCGCCCCCACGGCAACTCAGCGAAGGGACTCGCCTGCGTGCCGTGAATCGCCTCGCCGTGCAGCCGCATCCAACGCGCGATGCCCTGCAGCCGCTCCACCGCCTGCGGCGGGAATGATCCATCCGCGCGCGGTCCCACGTTCAGCAGCAGGTTGCCGCCCTTGGAGACCACGTCCACCAGCAGGCGCACCAACTCGCTGGTGCTCTTCCAGCCAAGATCGGCCTCGTTCCAGCCCCAATGATTGTTCATCGTGATGCAGGATTCCCAATCCACTCCCGGCAGCCCGGTTGCCGGCACCTCTTGTTCCGGCGTGCCGAAGTCGCCCGCATAGCCTGGGCCCTCGGTGAGTCCTGCCATGCCGCTGCGGCCGACGTCCACGCGGTTGTTCACGATCACGTCGGGCTGCAGGCGCCGACAAAGGTCGTAGAGCGCCTGCCCGCGCTCGTGGCTCCAGGTGCTCTCCCATTCGCCGTCGAACCACATCACTCCGATCGGCCCGTACTTCGTGAGCAATTCGGTGACTTGCGCGTGCAGGTACTCGAGATAGCGCTCGAACTCGGCGCCTTCCGCCGGGCGCTCCGCTTCCTCCCAACCGCGGCGGGGGAGGTAATCCGGATGGGGCCAGTCCATGATCGAGTG
>JAQBVK010000031.1 GCA_027623585.1 Planctomycetota bacterium | reverse complement strand
GAAGCAAGGCGCCCTGCCGCTCACCTTCGCGCGCGCCGCCGATTACGACCGGGTGCGCGAAGACGACAACATCAGGCTCGAAGGGCTCGAGACCCTCGCGCCCGGCAGCGCGGTGACTGCGGTGTTCGGGCACGCCGACGGCAGCGAAGATCGCGCAGAACTCGAACACAGCTTCAACGCCGAGCAGATCGCTTGGTGGAAGGCGGGTTCGGCCCTGAACACGCTGCGGGTGAACGCCTGATCTCGCGTTCTCGTCTGGAATTTCCGACCTGGCACTCTGTTTGCAAGAGTGGCTGCCACGGCGTGCAACTCGCTCGCAGAGTCTGAAAATGTTCCCGATTCCGCACCTGCTTTGCATTACCGGGTTGATCGCACAACAACCCAGCGTCTCAGCCCCCGACGAGGCCTTCGTGCTGCGCTCCGCGAACGGCGCCTACGAGATCGAGTTCGGAGCGCTGATGCAGGTGAACTTCCTCGCCTATCCCGGTGGCGCAGCCGGACGAGCGAGTGAGACTGATCTGCGCAGGATGCGGCTGGAATTGGCCGGACGCTTCGACGAGATCTGGCGCTTCAGCCTCGAGCCGAACTTCGCCGCCGACGGCGTCGAACTCGAAGAAGCGTGGATCGGTGCGGAACTCCCCTTCGACGCACTACTGATGCTCGGCCGCATGAAGGAACCTTTCGGCATGGAGGAGATGACTCCGCGCAAGCGCCAGGACTTCCCGGAGTACTCGATGTTGAATCGCTGGTCCCCCGCCGAAGATCACGGCGTCACGCTCCATGGCGAGGCGGCGGACGGGCAGCTTTGGTACGGACTGGCCGCCTACAACGGCAGCGGCGGCGAAGAGACGAACAACGACAAGGACTTCGCGGCGCGACTTGCGTGGCGGCCACTCGGCGCGCCGGAACCTGACGGCGCGCAGCCCTTCCTGCAGTTCGCCGCGAACGCGACCTGGGGCGAGGCCGACGAAGACCTCGATGGCGCGGAACTCTTCCACGACGCGCGTCAGGCCTTCGCGGACTTCGAATCGGGCGCGCGCCTTGACGGAACGCGCACTCGTCTCGGCGCCGACCTCAGCTGGTTGAGCGGGCCGAACGCGATGATGGCGGAGGCGATCCACATCACGGAAGAAGCAGCCGGTGGTGCGGGTGCAGGTGAGGTGGCAACTAGCGGCTGGCTGGTCTCCGCGACGCGCGTGCTGACCGGCGAGTCGCGCGGATGGAAGGGCGTGCATCCCCGTCAACCGCTCGGACGCGGAGATGGATCAGGCGCCTGGCAACTCGCCGCACGCTGGGTCGAGATGCGCTTCGATGAAGCCTGGGTGGATTACGGCATGCTCGCGCCCAGCGAGTTCACGGGAGCGGTGCGCTCGCTCGACGTCGGCATCAACTGGTACGCGACGCGCGCCGCCTCATGGAAACTGCACTTGGTCAGGGTGTTCTACGGCGATGAAATCACCGTGGGCGGCGCGGCCACCGACGGCGAGACCATCCTGCTGCTGCAGTTCCAACTGGCGTTCTAATCACGGTCGCTGCGGTCGGCTCATTGGATCGTGATGCTCAGGGCGTCGGTGAGCACTGGATCCGCGCCGGACGCGTAGGTCTGTGCCTGCGCGAAGAAACTCCGCCCCGAAAGGTTGGGATCATTCGGCACGTTCAGAACGAGCGCGGCGCGCCCGCGCGAATCAAGCGTGGTCTGTCCGAGCAGCCACGCCGGACTTCCGATGCGCAGCACGCCGCCGAGATCAGGGCGCGGCACCGAGATCATATTCCAGGAACCGAAGCAGCGCACGCTCCGGCCGGGCTCGCCCCACATGAGTACGTTGAAGGATTGTCCAGGAGCCGCACCCCTTGCTGCGCGAGGCCGGTTTCGAACACGCGCACGGTCGTGCGCGGCGACGGTGGCAGCACCGTCTGCGTGAGACCGCTCGGCCAGAGGATCTCGATGAGCTGCACCGCGGTGGACGCGCCGAGTCCGAAACTCATCACGGGTTCGTCCGTGCTCGCGAAACCGCGTCCGACCTGCAGCGTACGAACGACGCTGCCGCCGCCGGGCAGCCGTGCGGTCGCGCGCGCGCCGGCCGGAGTGCGCGGGGAACGCGTGCCGGTCAGCGCGAGCCTCAGCCATGCGTTGGCGTTTCCTTGGTTGATCCACAGCGCGTTGCGCTGACTGGTGGATGGAATCGTGGAGGGCCCGCCGTGATTCAGGTAGAGATCGAGATCACCGTCGCCATCGAGATCGCCGGTGGCCATGCCGTGGCAACGAGTGTCGCCGTACGCGCTGATGCCGGATTGAACCGACCAATGAGTGGCTTGCAGCGCGCCTCCCGGCCCGAGCGGAGCCAGCAACAACAACTCGTCCGGGAAAGGACTCCCTACTGCGCCGGTGCCGAAGAACAGATCCAGCGTCCCATCGAGATCGAAGTCCGCCGCCGTGTGACCCATGATGCGCCAGCTACCGATCCCGGCTGCCGCGCTCACGTCGGTGAAGCTTCCGAAGCCGTCGTTGAGATAGAGCGGCGAGGCCATCGCATAGCGCGGCACGAAGACGTCCAGATCGCCGTCGTGGTCGAAGTCCTCCAGCAGAGCCCCGTACTCACTGCCCGAGACGGTCATGCCGGAAACCGTGCCGGCGACGCGTTCGAAAGTTCCGTCCTGACGATTGCGATACCAGCGCAGAGGCCCGTCGAAGGCGGCGACCACGACGTCCTGCCAGCCGTCGCCGTCGAGGTCGCCGGCTCCGCAGTGCATGAAGTTTCCGACGTCGGTGATCCCGGCCGCGGCGCTCACGTCGGTGAAGTACAACGCGCCGTCGTTTCGCAGCAGGGAGCACACGGGGAAGGGTGTCGCCGGACTCTTGTGGCCGGCGAGAAAGAGATCGAGATCGCCGTCGCGGTCGAAATCGAGCGCGCTTGCGCTGAAGCTCGCGCTCGTTGCAGCGCCTGCACCGCCAGCGCTCGCGCTCAGATCGGTGAAGGTCCCGAACGCGGCTAGGTCGTTGCGCAGGACGACGCCTGCTTCGGCGTTCGAGTCGCCGCCGCACGGAAGGAAAAGATCCAGGTCGCCGTCGCCGTCGAAGTCGGCTGCGAGCGCTCCCATCGTGTGGCGCGGAGTCAGCGGTACACCCCAAGCCACGCTCACATCCACGAAACTCCCGCCCGCAACTCCGCGCAGAAAGCGATCGGCGCCGGCGCCGTCCGCAACGTAGAGGTCCAGCCATCCGTCACCGTCGAAGTCCGCCATGGCGGTGCCGCGGCCGTAGCCGTCCACGTCTGCACTGCGCGCGGACGCCTCTTCGACGAAACTCACGCCGTGGACTTGCAGTGCGGCGCACAATGCGAAACTGAACATCACAAAACTCTACCATATTGTCTGTTATTCGGCGAGCTTGTGGAATCCTAAACTCTCTCCTCATGACCGAGATCAGAACCGTCGCGATCACGGGCGCAGGCACCGGCATCGGCCGCGCCACGGCATTGCGCTTCGCGCGCGACGGCTGGCACGTGATGCTGGCCGGACGCCGGCGTGAGCCTCTGGAACGAGTCGCAGCTGAAATTTCCGCACTGCCCAACGCGCGCGGCTCCACGGTGGAGGCGCTCGACGCGGCGGAGCCCGGTTCCATGGACGCCGCCGTGAAACGCTTGATCACGGCTCGCGGCCGTCTCGACGCCCTGGTCGCCAACGCGGGCATCAACCCGCAGCGCGCGCCCGCGCACGAGACCACCGAGGAGAATTGGCAGGAGACGCTGCGCGTGAACTTGGATGGCGTCCATCGCGCCTGCGTCGCCGCGCTGCGCCCCATGATGAGCGCCCGACGGGGCACGATCGTCACCATGGGCAGCGTCGCGGGCTTGCTCGGCATGCTCGCGCGCGGCGCCTATGGCCCTTCCAAGGCGGCAGTCATCGAATACACGCGCAACCTCGCGCTGGATTACGCACCGTATGGCATTCGCGCCAACTGCGTGTGTCCTGCCTTCGTGATCTCCGACATCAATCGCGAATGGCTCGCAGGCCTCCCCGCCGCACAGCGTGAAGCCTTGATCGCCAAGCACCCGCTCGGTCTCGGCGAAGCGGAGGACGTCGCGGGCGCTGCCCACTTCCTGTGTTCGGACGAAGCTCGTTGGATCACCGGCGTCGCCCTCCCCGTGGACGGCGGTTTCACCGCGCACTAAAGAGAAACGCCCCTCTGCGCGTGCGCGACAGAGGAGCGTTCTTCGTCTCCGGCCGTGGCCGGATTCCCTTCCCTACGGGATCAGGACGTCACTACGAACGGACAAGCCCTTGTGGCCAGTGAGCGGGTTGTCGAACGCGGACTGCAGGTAGATCGTGGCGCCCGCGAGGTTCGGATCGCTCGGCAGCGTGAAGGTCCCTGTGTGGAGACCAGCCGCGTCGAGCGCGAAGGTCGCGAGCGGGATCAGCGGCTGCTGCAACTCCAAGATTCCGCCGAAGGTCGGCGAGGCCAAGAAGTCCGGGTTGACCGCGTAGTAGAGCGTCACGTCGTCCAGCGGCGGTCCGAAGGCTTGGATGTCCATCGTTCCACCCAAGGCCGGCGTGCCCCGGATGCGCATTCCGGTCTCGACGTAGTGAATGGTGGTGTCCACTGCCGGAGCGAGCACGCGTTGGAGCGAGCCGTTCGGCCACGTGATCTGCACATAGCCCACGCTCACGTCGGAGCCGAGGCCAAAGTAAGAGGCCGGCTCATCGGTGTTGCAGAAGCCCTTGCCAGCCTGGATGCTGCGGTAGATCTTGCGGCCGCCCGGCATGAACAGGGCAATCTTCGAACCCACGCCGAAGCGGTTGCTCTTCACGCCTTCGATCGTGACCTTCAGGATGTGGTTGCTGTTGCCGCGACTGATGAACAGCGAGTTCGTGCCGTTCGAGTTCGGGTACGACGGCGGACCGCCGTTGTTGAAGTAGATGTCCGGGAACAGGTCACCGTTGATGTCACCGATCGCGCTGCCGTGGCTGCGGGTCAGGCCCTTGCTGGTGATGCCAGAGCGCTGCGAGTAATCGAAACTCTTCACCGTGTTGCCGAAGGGGTGCGTCAGCCTGAAGGTGTCTTTCTGTACCGCGGCCGAGTGACCCGTGCCGATCCAAATCTCGGGGTAACCGTCCATGTCGACGTCACCGGTGTTGTGGCCCATGACATCGACGGACTCGCCGCCGAAGTCCGCAGTGATGTCGCGGAACATGCCATTGCCCTTGTTCAGGTACACGCGCGACCAGATCCGGAACCGGAGAATGATGATGTCAAGCCAACCGTCGTTGTTCAGGTCATCGAAGATGACGCCCATGGCGTTGTCTGCGGAGACGAAATCGACCGCGGCGTGGACCTCGGTGAAGATGACGCCGCCCTCGTTGTGATACAGCAGGCAATCGCCGACGAAGTCGGAGACGACGATGTCGATCCAGCCATCGTTGTCGAAGTCCCCAGAGCCGCAGTGGCGGAAGTCACCGTTTTGCGTAAATCCCATCGGCACTCCCACATCAACGAAGTTGAAGTTGCCGTCATTGCGCAGGAAGTCGTTCTTCGGGAAGAAGACGTTCGGGACGTCATGCATGTTGTTCGAGATGAACAAATCCAGATCGCCGTCCAAGTCATAATCTAGAGCCGTCGCGCCGAACGAAGTGCCGTTCAGGAACTGCAACGCGCCTCCCAGGCCGATCGCGATGGCATCCGTGAACGTGCCAAGGGTGTTCAGGTCGTTCCTGAACAGCTTGTCGCGCTGATAGCCGGAGTTCCCGCCACAAGGCAGGAAGAGGTCGAGGTCCCCGTCGTTGTCGAAGTCCGCTGCGACTACGCCGCCCTCACCGCGGCTGTCGTGGATGATCCCCCACGGCACGGCCATGTCGATGAAGGTGCCCGGGTTGAGCGGGTCCTGGCGGAAAATGGCGTCCGGCGAAGTGACCGACGTCGAGTAGATGTCGAGCAGGCCGTCTTGGTCGAAGTCCGCGATGCAGTCACCGCGGCCCCAGCCGTCATGGAGGACGCCGGCGGCAATGGCAGTATCGTCAAAGCGAATGCCATGGTCCTGCGCGGCGGCAAGCAGGAGCGACAGGGTCAGAATCATGATGAGGTTTGGCGGCGAGTTTCCGAGGGGGTGAAAGGGGGCTGTCCGACTTTGAAGACTAACCTATAACGACGAGCCGTCGGGGTCGAAAAAGCCAGTTCTTCTTTTTTACAGGTGAGGCGTCAAGGCCTACTGAATCACCAGATCGAGCCGGTTGGTCAGGATTCCCAGACCGGATCCGACCCGGATCACCCGCGCCTGGAGGTAGAGGGTCTGCCCTACGGAGCCGGCATTGGCCGGGACCGACACCTGGACGGTGGCCTTGCCATCCGAACCCAGGAGGACCGGCGGGGAGTCGTACCAGGGGCCTCCGATGCGCATGAAGCCGCCCCAGTCCGCCCGGAGCCGGAAATCGGGATGCTTGGAGGACATCATGCGGACCTCGAAGCCGGCCGGCCCGGTGGCCTCGATGGCGACGTTCTGCCCGAGCCGGGCCGTGTCCTGGGTCCAGAGGACCGTCTCGATGATCTTCGTGGTCTGCTCAAGCGGCGGAGTCAAGAGGAACTGCTCGTAGCCGCTCGGCCACAGAATCCGGATCCAGTCCGCTCGAAAAGTCTGGCCGAGTCCGAAGTGGGTCTCGTGCGCGTCGGTGTTGGTGAAGCCGCGGCCGGCGCTGAGGGTGCGATGCACCTCGCGACCGTCCTGAGTGCGTACGTTCAGGCGCGTACCCAGAGCATCTCGATTCGAGATCACCCCGCTCAGATCGGCCTTCAGCCAGCGGTTCTGGTTGCCTTCGTTGAACCAGAGGTACGCCTCCTGCACGCTCAACGGATCGGCCGCGGGGCCGCCGTTCACGGCGTAGATGTCGAGGAAACCGTCGCCGTTCACGTCGCCGAAAGGCGTGCCGTGGCAGCGGGTCAATCCGCCGGTGCGGATGCGGCTGTAGTCGGTGAGATCAATCGCCCGGACTCCGTTGCCGCCATTCGGGCGCACCAGATAGAGCTTGTCGTAGGACAGCCGCGTGGGGTGGCCGGTGCCCATGTACAGGTCCGGGAAGCCATCGGCGTTGAGGTCGCCGACGTTGTGCCCCATGTCCTCCTGCCCGCCGATCCCGCTCGCGTTCGAGACGTCGCGGAAGGTGCCGTCCTGGTTGTTCAGGAACAGGCGGCTGATCCGGGAGTCACCGGGCGACAGATACTGCGGCAAGAAGACGTCCTGCCAGCCATCGTTGTCGAAGTCGTCGAACACGAAGCCGAAGTTCTTGGCTGGCGCGGAAAGTCCGGCAACCTGCGCGATTTCTCGAAAGGTGCCATTCCCGTTGTTGCGCCAAAGGCGCGCGGGGCCGACGAGTTGGCCGACGCCGAGGTCCGGCCAGCCGTCGTTATCGATGTCGCCGACGCCAGTGTGCTTGTAGTTGCCGAGCTCGGTGATGCCTGCGGCAATGCTGACGTCCGTGAAGTGGAGCGCGCCGTCATTGCGCAGCAGACGGCAAGGCTGATCCAGTGTGCCAGCAAAGGCGACTGTCGCCGAAGTGAACAGGTCGAGGTCGCCGTCCAGGTCATAGTCCACCGCGGAGGCACCGAAACTCGAATCGAGCAAGGTCACTGCGTCGCCCGCGTCGGCCGGCCCCATCAGCGTGAACTTGCCGAGGGTGTTCAGATCGTTGCGGAGCAGCCGGTTGGTTTCGGCGTAAGGAAATCCTCCGCACGGGAAGTAGAGATCCTTGTCGCCGTCGTTGTCGAAGTCTGCGGCGACCGTACCCCAGGTCTGCTTGGTGTCCTGCGGAATCTGCCAGAGCGTGGTCATCTCCTGGAACTGCGGGACGCTGTGCACGCCGCCACCCGGAAGCTGCCGGAAGTAGTAGGTCTGCACGCTCGCGCTGGTTGCCACCAGATCGAGCAGACCATCGTTGTCGAGGTCCACCATCGCGCTGCCGCGGCCGAAGCCGAGCACGTCCACGCCCGCTTGCGGCGCCAGATCGTAGAAGCGAATCGGGTACGCGCCGTTGTGGGCCTGCGCGGTGAGAGGACCGGAACCGACCAGCAGAGCGGTGCTAGCGAGGAGGAGGCGAGTGAACATCTCGGACGGGCGACCATCGCTGGTCAAGGTTATTGTATCCCAAAAATTCGAATCCGGCGCCCATGATCCTTGCCTACCTCCTAGCTCTCTTCGCCCTCCCGCAGCAGCTAATCGACGCCCAGACGCTGAGTTCGCTGGTGGAATCCGCGCGCGTGGATCATCGCATCCCTGGCCTCGCGCTCGCCGTGGTGCGCGACGGCGAACTGGTGTTCGCCGAGGGCTTCGGCCTCGCCGACATGGAGAGCGCGCGGGCCGCCGACGCCGACACCCTGTTCGCGATCGGCTCCACCACCAAGGCCCTTACGACGACGCTGCTCGCAATGCTCGGCGAGGACGGCCGCATCGCCTGGGACGATCCGGTGATGCAGCATCTGCCCGAGTTTCGGCTCGCGCCGCGCGGCGGCGAAGCCGGTGACGTGACGATTCGCGATCTGGTTTGCCACCGCACTGGTTTCACGCGCATGGGAGTGTTGTGGGCCGCCGGCCTCGCCGGTTCCGATCGCGTCCTCGCGCAAGCGACCCACGCTGAGCCGTGGGACGGCTTTCGCAAGCGGTTCCACTACAACAATGTGATGTATCTCGCCGCCGGTTCGGCGGCGGCGGCGGCGGGCGGGGCGCCTTGGGCGACGCAGGTGCGACAGCGCCTGCTGGAGCCGCTCGGCATGGAGTCGACCTTCCTCACGGAGGCGGAGTATCGCGAGCAGTCGAGACTCGCTGCCGGCTATCAGTGGGTTGAGGATCGAGGCGATTGGAAGCGTTTGCCGATGCGCAACATCGATCGTGTGGCGCCGGCCGGAGCGATCGTGTCGAGCGTGAACGACATGAGCCTCTGGTTGCGCTTTCTGCTCGCGCTCGGCGAGACGGATGACGCGCGGCTGATCTCGGAAGCGGCGCTGCGTGAAACCTGGCAACCGCAAATCGACGTGGCGCCTGGACAACTGGCTTACGGGATGGGATGGATGGTGCAGCCGTGGCGCGGACGCACCGTGATCCAACACGGCGGCAACATCGACGGTTTCGCGGCGCAGGTTTCTTTCATTCCGGAAGAGAACCTCGGCTACGTGCTGCTCAGCAACGTAACGGCGTCGGCGCTGCAAGGCGGCTCCGTGGATCTCCTGTTCGGCGCGCTCCTAGAGCCGCCGCCGCAGGATGATCAAGCGGTCGGAGCCGAAGACCTCGCGCGCTTCGTCGGCAAGTACGACGCGGACTTCGGCGCCTTCCAGAACCTGGTCTTCGACGTGCGCATCGAGAAGGAGAAGCTCGGCGTGGACGTGCCAGGACAGATGTTCTTCTTGTTGAAGCCGGCCGACGAGAATGGCTTGCGCTCCTTCGAGATGACCGACGCCATCGCGGTCGAGTTCGAGAGCGACGAGAGCGGGAGAGTGCGTGCGCTGCGCATGCATCAGGCCGGACAGCTCTTCCGGCTGCCGCGCCAGGGTGCGGCGCCCGCTGATTGGGAGCCGTCGCTGGTCGCCGAGCCGGGCCCGATGACCGGACGCTACACCTTCGAGCCTGCCGCTCAGGAATGGACCGTGCGCACGCGGGACGGCGTGCTCACGGTGGAGGTGCCGGGTCAGACCGAATACGAGCTCGGCGACGCGGACGAGGCAGGCTGGCGGACGTTTCGCGCGATGCCGAGCGTCGAAGTGCGCTTCACGCCCGACGAAGCCGCGCCGCAGGCGATGGCCTATCGCGAAACCAGCGGCGGCAAACTCGAACTGCCGCGCGCCGGAGATCTGGCGGACGGCGGCGACTCGATCCCGAAGCTCGCAGAACTACGGGAGCTGATCGGAGAAGAAGCGCGGCTGCTCGCTCTGGCAGAATTGGGAGGCATTCGCCTGCGCGCGCACGCGAGCTTCGTACACCAGGGCGCTGAAGCCGATCTCGAGATGCGTCTCGGCGCCGATGGGCGCTTCTGGCAACGCGTGGACCTCGGCGAGTTCGGCGCGATCGTGGAGGGGATCGATCCCGCGCGCAAACTCGCTTGGAGCGCGGGGGATTTCGGACCCTATGACGAGTTGAGCGGCAAGCAGCTCGCCGAAAAGTTGCGCGCGGATCCGCGCGCGCAAATTGTCTCCCTGTTCGCCTCCTACGGTGAGCCGGCGGTGATCCGCACCGAAGAACTCGACGGCGTGCGTTGCGCGGCGGTTTCACTGCTGCGGCCCGAAGGCGGGCGCGACACCGCCTGGATCGAGCTCGAGCACGGCGACGTGCTGAAACTCGCCACCGCGGTCACCGTCGAGGGTGCCGGCAGCATGGCGGTCGAACTCCGATTTGCGGACTACCGAGAATTCGGCGGGATCCGCTTTCCTTATCGCTTCAGCAGCGAGAACGATGCCAGCGGCCGCCTGGAGATCGTGGTCACCACGGTCGAAGGCGGAGTGAAATTCAGTGCGGCGGACTTCGCGCCGCCGCAGTGAACGATCAAGCCGCGCGCGGCGGATCTTCGACGATGCCGGCGGTGATCGCGAGCCGCAGCGCGTCTTCGACCTTCATGTCGAGTTGCGTCAGTCGCTCGCGCGGCAGCAGCACCATATAGCCGCCGATCTGGTAGGACATCGGCAGATAGACGGCGGTCAGGCCGGCGTCTTCCGGCAGCCCGGTGATGCGCTGCGCGTCTTCCTGCGTGACGAAGCCGAGCAGGCGGATGCCCGGCGTCACTTCGGCGATCACAACACGGTTCATGCCTTGCTTCTTGCCGGAGAAGAAGGAAGTGAGATCTCGCACCGAACCGTAAATCGTTTTGACGAGCGGAATGCGCCCGAGCACACCTTCCATGGCTTCGATCAGCACGCGGCCGAGCCACGCACCCGCGAACACCCCGGCCGCGTAGATCGCCAGCACGCCGAGCACGATGCCGAGGCCGGTGAAATACCAAGCATCCGGCAACAGACGCAACCACAGCCAATGGAAAATCTGCTCGATGCTCGCCAGTAACCACCACAGCGCGTAGGCGGTGAGCGCAAGCGGCAGCACCACGCTCAAGCCGCGCAGGAACGAACGTGTGACGCGGCGCTTCACCTACGCCACGACGCCCTCGACGCGTTCGAAGTGAGCAAACATTTTCTGCGCTTCGGCCAGATCCTTCAGGGAACGGAAGTCGCAACACGCGGCGAAGGATGCCCACAATTGCTGCACCGCTTCGTTGCCGTGCGCGGAGCGCGAGTGCTCCTCGCTCCTCCACGAGGCGATCTCGATCAGGGCGCCGTCAGCGGCCTTCAGCAGCAGCGCCGGATGATCGGTGGCGAGTCCTTCGCTGCGCAGCGTAGGGAGGTGGCGGCGCACGACCTCCAGGAGCTCGGCCTCCTTGCCAGGGTGCGGGCGATAGACGGCGACGTAGGTGACGGCGAGATTCATGGCTGGTCCACGCCTCACGATATCCTGCGGACATGGCGCGAATCCTTCCTGCCGCGGCAGCCGCCGCTCTCTTGGCCGTGTCCTGCTCCGGCGGTCCGATGTCCGCACTCTCCGATTTCGAGGGCTCGTGGGAGGGCACTCACCGGCTCGCCGGCGACGAGACCGTTTACGCCGCTGCGTACGAAATCCACGAGGACAAGGGCGCTCTGATCTGGGACTTCCGCTCGGATTGGGGCGGCGGCTTCACCGGGCGCGGCGTGCAGCTCTGGAACCAATCGCGCGGCGAGTACGACGAAACCTGGACCGACGCCATACAAGCCGAACCGACCGTGATGCGCGGCGCTTGGGACGCGGCTTCGTCCACCTTGCGCATGCACAGCGAGGGCGCGGACTGGGAAACCGGAGTGATCATCCCCTATGAGCACCGCACCGTTCGCCAAAGCGCGGATCACTGGTCCTACGTGATGATCGCCGACCGCGCGGACGGGCCGGTCGAGGTGATGTGGATCGAGATGAAGCGGAAGTGATCCGCTATCCTCTCTCGATTCCATGAACGAACTCGCTGACCGTGTTCTCGAGGTCGCGCGCGCCGCCGGGCGCCGCGCCGCCCACGTCTGCCGCGGCGTGTTGACCGCTACCGATGGCGGCGGCGCCATGGCCAAGAGCGACGACAGCCCGGTGACGATCGCCGACTACGGCTCGCAGGCGGTCATTCTCGACGGCGTGCGCGCGGCATTCCCGGGGCATGGAGTGATCGCCGAGGAGGGCGCGGCGGCGTTGCGCGCGGAAGCAAGCCCCGACAGCTCCGCGCTGATGACGCGGCTGGCGGGCGAAGCGCTCGGACGTCCGATCTCCTTCGAAGAGATCTGCGACGCGATCGATCATTCGGGAGCGGCCGGCAGCGAGTACTCCTGGTGCATCGATCCGATCGACGGCACCAAGGGCTTCCTGCGTCGCGAGCAATACGCGGTGGCGATCGGAGTGCTGCGTGACAGCATCCCGTGGGCCGGCGTGCTGGTGTGTCCGAACTTGCCGGTCGATCTGTCACGGCCGGAAGGTGCGCGCGGCGTGATGTTCGTCGCGGCGCGCGGGCGCGGCTGCACCGTCGAGCCGCTCGACGGCGGCGAGGCGTGGACCGCGCGCGTGACTGGATCGCGGGATCCGGCGGCGTGGCGCGTGCTCGGCAGCGTCGAGTCCGCGCACGGCGATCCGAAATTGGTCAACGACATGATCGCTCAGGCCGGCATCGGCGGCGGCTTCGTGCGCTACGACTCCCAGGTCAAGTACGGCGTGGTCGCCTGCGGCGGCGCCGAGGTCTATCTGCGCCCGCGCAGCAAGCCGACCTACCGCGAGAACGTGTGGGATCACGCCGCAGGAGTGATCGTGTGCGAGGAGGCCGGCGGCCGCGTCACCGACGTGGACGGCAAGCCGCTCGACTTCACCAAGGGCGCGAAACTCGAAGACAACCGCGGCGTGCTCGGCACCGCCGGCGGACGCGTGCACGAAGTCGTGCTCGAAGCACTGCGCGCGATCGAAGCGCGCGCCTAGCGAAGTTCAGGCGCGTGCGAAGGCCAAGATCGCGTAAGGATGAATGTTTCCGAGCTTCAAAACATGAAGTTGGTGGTCGCCGTGCAGCGCTCCCATGCGGCGCAGTGCGGGCCGAAAGGTCGCCGGGTTGAATTGCGTCACTTCCACCAACACCACGCGGTCGACGCCGGCTCGAAACTCAGCCGTCAGCGATCTTCGCGGTGGTCAACGGATTCGCGTAACGTCCATGATCGAGCGCGCGCACTTGCCGCTCGAGGTCGGCGGCCCGACAGCGCCAGTCCAGCACGCCTGCTGCTTCAGGCAACTCATGTCGGCTGTGGGCTCCACGCGCGACGGGATTCTGCGGCACGGCGCGCGTATCGCCGGCGGCCAGGCGATCGACCAGTTCCGCGAAGGATTCCAGGCCGGCCTCGAAAC
>JAQBVK010000030.1 GCA_027623585.1 Planctomycetota bacterium | reverse complement strand
CCGAAGTCAGCGCGGGCAAGCTCGAGCTACGTTTCCTCGATCCGGAACCCTATTCCGAAGCCGAGGACGCCGCGCGCGCCTCGGGCCTGGCGCGCGTGGTCGCGGACCAAGCCGGCGGCACGATCACCTTCGGATTGATCGGGCGCAACTCGGTCGACCGCGAGGAAACGATTCCCTTCCTCGATCCGCAAACCGACTCCTTCTTGGAGTACGACGTGATGCGGATGGTGCAATCGCTGGCGGCGGCGAAACGCCCGAAGATTGCGATGGTCTCCGGCGCGCCGATGGAAGGCGAGTTCGATCCGATGAATCCGGGCCGGCAGGCGCCGTCATGGTTCATCGTGACGCAGTTGCGCCAGATCTTCGAGGTCGAATCGGTGCTGGCCAACGCGAGCGCGCTGCCTGAGGACACCGCGGTGCTGTTCCTCGCGCATCCTCGCAACCTGTCCGAAGAACTGCTGCGCGCCATCGACGCCTACGCGCTCGCCGGCGGCAGCATCCTCGCGCTGATCGATCCGTGGTGCGAAGCGGCGCCGTCGAGCGAGGCTCAGATGAGCAGTTTCGGCGGACCGCAGCAAGGCGGTCCCTCCTCTTCCGATCTCGGACCGCTGCTCGCGGCGTGGGGCGTGAGTTGGGAAGCAAAAGAGTTCGTCGCCGACCGCAAGGCCGCGATGCGCGTGCCGACCCGCAGTGACGGCCGCGGCAGCGGCTCGGTGGAGTTCCTGGCCTACCACCAAGTGCTCGCCGAGAACGAGGTCTTCGCTAAGGACGATCCGCTCACGCAGGGGCTCGAAATCCTGCTGCTCGGCGTGCCCGGTTCCTTCCGCAGCGCGGAGGGAGCGACCACGCGGCTGATTCCCTTGCTGCGTTCCACCGACGACTCGGCCGTGATGCCGACCAGCAAACTCGAATTCATGCCCGATCCGGGTGAGTTGCTGCGCGAGTTCGTGCCCTCGGGCGGCGCGCGCGTGCTCGCCGCGCGCTTGGAAGGCACGCTGCAGAGCGCGTTCCCGGATGAGGGCGGCGTCACCGCTTCCGGTCCCGCCGGCGGCATCGTGCTGGTCGGCGACTTAGACTTCCTGGCCGATCGTTTCTGGGTCGACACGCGCCCGATGCAACTCGGCATGGCGCCGGTCGCCATGACCGACAACGGTTCCTTCATCCTGAACGTGATCGAAGGCTTGTCGGGCAGCGGCGAACTCATGAGCTTGCGCAGCCGCGGCAAGCACACGCGCCCGTTCTCGCGCGTCGAGGAGCTGCGCAAGGAAGCCGAGGAGCGCTACCTCGAAGAGGAAAGCGCCTTGCAGGCGAAGATCAGCGGCGCCGAACAGCGCATCCGCGAACTGCAGGGCCAGGGCGGCGGCGACGTGATCCTGACTCCGGAAATCGAATCCGAACTCGACAGCCTCAACGACGAAGTGCTGTCCGCGCGCAAGGAACTGCGCGCCGTCGAATACAACCTGCGCAAGGACATCGACGGCCTCGGCCGTGAGGTGATGTTGCTGAATGTCGTCGGCACGCCGCTGCTGGTCGCGCTGCTGGTGTTGGGTTGGACCTACTTCCGTAACCGCAAACGTTGAAGCGATGAATCCTCGCACTCTTCGCATCTTCGCCGCCGTCGCCGCGCTCGCCCTGATCCTGGCCTGGTGGGCCGCGAGCCGTGACGGCGCTGGCTCCACTAACGCGGACGCCGGCGACGCCTTCCTGCCCGGGCTCAAGGAGCAAATCAACGAGATCGTGCGCATCGAGTTGGACGATGGCGTGACGCCCATCCAGTACGAGAAGCGCGGCGTGGCTTGGGTGGATCCGGGTCGCGGCGGGTATCCGGTCAAGACGGACGAGATCAAACGCCTGCTGCTCGGTCTCTACGCGCTCGAGAAGCGCGAGGCGAAAACCGCGAAGCCCGAGCGGCACGCGGAACTTCAGCTCGCGAGCAGCGGCGAAGCGGACGAGCGTGGCAAGCTGCTGCGGCTGTGGGTTGCTGGGAAAGAGGCGCCGACCTGGGAACTCGTGATCGGCCAATCGAAGTGGTCGCCGGTGCGCGGCATTTACGCGCGTTTGGCCGGTGACGATCAGTGTTGGTTCGTGGCCGGCGAAGTGTCCTTGCCCTACCAGCCGACCGCGTGGCTCGACAAGGAAGTCGCCAACGCCAACCAGCAGGACGTCGCCAGCATTCTGTTGGTGCGCGGGAATGATCATTTCTCGCTCTCGCGCCCCGACGACGCGACGCCGTGGTCGCTTGCGGAGTTGCCCGAGGGCCGCAGTCTCAAGGAGTTCTCGCCCTTCGGCGCGCTCGGCAACGTGCTCGGCTTCTTGAACTTCGACGACGTGGCGCCGGATAGCGACGAACGCTTCGCACGCGGACCGGACGCGGTGGCCGAGTTCGGCTTCTTCCACGGCGGATCGATCCGCATGGACGCATGGAAAATCGGCGACGAGGAAGCTCCCGAGTTGTGGGTGCGCTTGGCTTCGGCGCCGCCGACCGCCGAGTTGCCGCCGCCGCCGGCGTACGGCGCCGATGGCCCGCAGGAAGGACCGCGTGGCCCGACTGCGGCCACGCTCGCGCAATGGGAGAGCAAGTGGCACGGCTGGATCTACAAACTTCCGCAGTGGAAGGGCGGCGCCCTGCTGCAAGGACTCGAGGATTGGCTCGAGCCTTTGCCGGAGCCGGAGCCGGAGCCGGAGGCAGTAGTCGAGCCGGTCGAGGACGAGGACTCCGGCGGCTAAGCAGCGTGGCTGAGGCGGAGCACGACTTCTGGCTAGCGCGTTGGCGTGAGGGCCGCATCGGCTTCCACGAAGGCCGCGCCAGTGAACGCTTGCGCACGCACTGGCCTTCGCTCGCGCTCGCGCCGGGCGCGGCGGTGTTGGTGCCCCTGTGCGGGAAGGCCGTCGACCTGATTTGGCTCGCGGAGCGCGGCCACACGGTGCTCGGAGTCGAGTTGAGCGCGATCGCGGTCGCGGACTTCTTTCGCGAACAGCAACTCGAGGCGCAAAAGGAATCGCTCGGCGCCTTCACGCTCTGGCGCGCGGGCAGAGTCGCGATTTTGTGCGGCGACTTCTTCGCGCTCGATCGCGCGCTCGCGGAGGAAGTCGCCGGCGGCCCGCTCGAAGGCTGGTGGGATCGCGCCGCGATGATCGCCTTGCCGGCGCCGCTGCGCCTCCGCTACGTCACGCAGATCGCCGCCTTGACGGCACCGGGCGCGCGCGGCTTGCTGGTGGGCTTCGAGTATCCGCCGGAGGAAAAGCAGGGGCCGCCCTTCTCGGTGGACGAGGCCGAGATCCGCGCCCGCTACTGCGCCCCGGCTTTCTTGGAGCCGGAGTTTCTGCAGCGCGACGACTGGCTCGATCGCGAGCCGGCGTTCCGCGAGCAAGGTTTGACGCGCGTCCACGAAACGCTCTTCCGACTCGCCCGCGCGCCCTAGCATGGGCGGAATGGGGGCGGCGCGCTTCTCCGCGGACGACTGGCGACGACTCGAAGAAGGCTTCGAGCGCATTCGCCAAGCGGGTCCCGACGCGCGCGCGGCCCTGCTCGAGGAGTGCGCGGGTCGGCCCGACGCCTTGCGCGCGGAGCTGATGGCCTTGCTCGAGGCGGCGGAACCGGGACGCGGCGCGGCGCTGGAAGCTCCGGTGATGGACGCGCTCGGCTTCGAGGTGCCCGGCTCGTTCGGACCCGAACATTGGATCGGCGTGACGCTCGCCGATCGCTGGCGCGTCGAGGCGCTGATCAACAACAACGACAAGATCTGGGACGCCCAGGCTCAACAGGGCAACATGATCCTGAAGGGCAAGTACAAGGAGTCGCCTGAGAACGGCCGCGTCGAGCAAGAGCTCGAAGTCGAGTTTCAACACCTCGCGCCGGGCACCACCGTTGCCGTCAGCATCGACGGAATGTTCATCGGTAACGCCACCGCTGGCGCCGATCGCGTCGCCCGCCTGAACATCCGCAAACTGGTCACGCCCGGCCCGGATGGACGTCCGACTGGCCCGCGCGTCAACGACGGCAGCATCCTGACCGTCAGCAAGGGTGGGCAGTCCATGTCCGCGACCTTCCAGCCTCGTCCGTAGTTGATTCGGGGGAAGAACTTCCGACGAGAAGGGTAGGCCGGGAGCGGAGAAATCCGCTCCCGGTTTTCTTCATCAGGTCCAGCGGCAGCGAAGGTCTATGATTTGCGGCATGAGTCGTACTGCCGTCGCTGGATCCTTGTTCCTCGCCGTGCTTGCACTGGCGCTGGGCTGCGCGGGTGCGCCGCGAGCGCCTTGGATCGAAGTCGGCGAAGGCGCGACGCGCTTCGGCTGGGATCCGAATTGGTCGCGCCTCTCGAATACTTTGGAGCCCGGCAACACCCACGGCGGCGTGGTGGTGGACGCGCGCGGCCGCATCTACGTCAACAGCGACTCCAAGCGCGCGGTGCTGGTGCTCGAGAAGGACGGCGGCATCGTCGATGCCTGGGGCGAGGAACTCGCCGGCGGTCTTCACGGCATGTGTCTCGCGCCGGGTGGCGAGGAACTGTGGCTGGTGCACACCGGGCGTCATGAACTCCTCCGCGCGACCCTGGAAGGGACGATCCTGTTCCGGCGCGGCTGGCCCGAGGAGAGCGGCAAGTACGAGAACGCCGGGCAGTTCAATCCCACCGGCGTGACCGTCGGCCCCGACGGCGACGTCTACGTCGCCGACGGCTACGGGCTCGGATTCGTTCACCAATTCCGAGCGGATGGGACTTGGCTGCGTTGCTGGGGCGGGAGAGGCGCGGAACCGGGCAAGTTCAACACCCCGCACGGCATCACGCTCGATCAGCGGCACTCGCCGCCGCGCTTGTTGGTGGCCGACCGCGAGAATCATCGCCTGCAGTCCTTCACTCTCGACGGCGAACTCATCGAGGTGGTGGAAGGCATGCTGCGCCGCCCCTGCGGCGTGGCGATCCGCGGCGACGTGGTCGCGGTGCCGGATCTCGCCGGGCGCGTCACCTTGCTCGATCGCAACAACCAATTGCTGGCGCAACTCGGCGACCAGCCCGACGCTGCCAAGCGCGCCAACAACGGCGTGCCGCGCGCCGATTGGCTCGACGGCCAATTCGTGGCGCCGCATGGTCTCGCCTGGGGCGCCAACGGCGACCTTTACGTGCTCGATTGGGTCTCGCAGGGCCGCGTCACTCGTCTGGCGCGGATGCGTTAGAATTCGGGCCTTCGAGGTACCGAACCATCCGCCGCGGCCGATTTCAGCAGCGGCGGGCTTTCGTTTCGACCCGAATCCGCGATGAGCGAAGCTTCCTGGCCTCTGCGCCGCGTCCGGCTGACGCCGGGCAAGCGCGTCCTGTTCCTGACCAAAGACTTGGCGCTGATCGAGCGCCAGCTTTATGAAGGTCTGGACCTGCAGATGAGCGATCTGAAAGTCGCCGATCTGCTCGACGACATCAACACCGACGTGATGACGCCGGCTTGGGTCTGCTTCGACCACGATCCGGCCGAGATCGCGAAGAACGCCTACGCCGGATTGATGCGCGACGGCAAGCGGGTGTTCCGTCAGAACGCGCTGATCGACGGCGGCTTCGAAGCCATCGTGAGTGGTTTCCGCAAGGGCACCGGCTCTTCGCGCGAGACCGCGCCGCAGTGCGAGCGCTGGTCGGGCGTGCGCATGGTGTTCGCGGCTTCCTTCGCGCCGATCCACGAGCGCAACAACATCAACCTCGGCCAGTTGATGGGGGATCATGCGATGCTCGCGCGGCTGCAGGCCGGAGAGGAGATCCCGCTCGACGAGTTCACCGATCGCTACGATCCGGTCACGCGCGTGATCCTGGAATGCGGCGGCTTGTTCCCGTTCTCGAAGAAGATTGCGGCCGGTGAAATCGTGCTGTCGCCCAACGCCACCGGCAAGCGGCCGATGACGATGGCCGAGAAGATGATCGCCGCGAAACTGGTGAACCCCGGCGCGGAAGGCGCCTACGTGAAGCCCGGCGACGCCGTGCTCGCGCGCGTGGACGCCGGCTACAGCCACGAGTTCACGACCGCGCAGGTGCACGAGTTCTTGCGCCAGGAGTACGGCGCGGATTATCAGGTCCAGAACCCCGACAAGCTCGCGGTGTTCGAGGATCACCTGCTTTACGCCGACGGCGTGGCGCGCATGGCGCCCTTCTCAGCCAAGATCCAGACCTTGCGGGATCTGCAACGCGAATTCCAACGGCACACCGGCGTGCGCGATTACGGCGCGGTCGACGGCGTCAGTCCAGGAATCTGTCACCAGATCGCCCGCGAAGACTTCGTCGATCCGGGCGACTTCGTGCAGGCCACCGACTCGCACACTTGCATGGGCGGGGGCAACAACGCGCTCTCCTACGGCGTCGGCGCCACCGAGTACGCGGCGCTGGCCTACAGCGGCTTCACCTTCGTGCAGGTGCCGGAGAGCATCCGCTTCGAGTTGCACGGAAGGCTCGACGCCGGCTGCACCGCGAAGGACGTGATGCTCCAGATTCTCGACACCTTCGCGAAGCGCGAGG
This sequence comes from Planctomycetota bacterium, assembly GCA_027623585.1. Taxonomy (GTDB): domain Bacteria; phylum Planctomycetota; class UBA1135; order UBA1135; family UBA1135; genus JAQBVK01. Next base: position 7,076 of record JAQBVK010000030.1, on the reverse strand, counting down.
ACACCTTGAATCGTTCGATGGAGTTTGGCGGGCCGGGACTGAAGTCCTTGCACCCCGACGAGCGCGCCACGCTCTGCAACATGGCGACCGAATGCACTGCGCGCACCGGCATCGCCGAGGGCGATCGCGCGCTGGCCGAATGGCTGGCGGAACGCCGGCGCGGAGTGTCAGCGGAAGAGTTCGAAGCGCGCTTCGTGCGCGCGGACGCGGGCGCGCATTACGCGGGCGGCGTGCATCGCATCGACCTGGCGTCGATCCGGCCGATGGTCGCGCATCCGGGCGATCCCGATCGCGGCATCCCCAGCGACCCGACCAACGGCGCGTTGATCGCCGAGGTCGGCGAAGTGCCGATCGACATCGCCTACGGCGGATCCTGCACGGCCGGCAAGATCGAAGACTTCCGCTACTACGCGCGCGTCTGCGCCGAAGCCGATCAAGCCGGCCTCAAGGTCGCGCCTGGCGTGAAGTTCTACATTCAGTTCGGCTCCGCGCCGGTCATGGAATATTCGCGCGCGCAGGGCTGGACCGCGCTGTTCGAGCGCGTCGGCGCCACTGTGATTCTGCCCGGCTGCGGCGCCTGCATCGGCTGCGGCCCCGGCGTCAGTGACGCCCCCGAGCAAGTCACGGTGTCGGCGATCAACCGCAACTTCCAAGGCCGCAGCGGCCCCGGCCGGTTGTGGCTGGCGAGCCCGCTGACGGTCGCCGCGAGCGCCTTCGCCGGGCGCATCGTGGCCTACGAGGCCGGCGCGCTTGCGGGCGCCGCAGCCTGCACCCCACGATAGAACGAGACCAAGGAGCAATCAGATGGGAATGATGAAGGAATTCAAGGATTTCGCGATGCGCGGAAACGTCATGGACATGGCCGTCGGCATCATCATCGGCGGCGCCTTCACGCCGATCGTGAAGAGCCTGGTCGATGACATCCTGATGCCGGTGATCGGAAAACTCACCGGCGGCGTGGACTTCGGCAAACTGGTGTTGACCCTGGTCGAGCCGATCAAGGACGCCGAGGGCAAGATCACCGACCCGGGCGTGGTGCTCGGCTACGGCAAGTTCATCAACGCCACCTTCACCTTCATCATCGTCGCCTTTGCGGTGTTCATGCTGATCAAGGCGATGAACGCGGTCAAGCAGAAGGAGGCGCCGGCCCCGGCCGCTGCGCCGACTACCAAGGACTGCGGGTCCTGCTGCATGCCGATTCCGGTCAAGGCCAGTAAATGCGGCCACTGCACTTCGGCGGCCTGAGTCCTGAGTCCTGCGGTCCATGAGCGCCTTGCTCCGCTCATGGACCGCTTGCTTTGATCCGCTGATGCAGGGATGAACCCTGCCCGCCTCTGGCTGCGCCGGCTACTGCCGGTCGGCCTCACCGTCGGGCTGATGGCGGCGGGGAACGCCGTAAACGCCTATTCCGCTTCCGATGGAGGCATGGCGATCTGCCACGCGCGCGCGGTGGCGTCCAGCGGCCAAGAGGAACTGTCGGTGCGCGACTACTCCTTCCACCGCGGCTTCTTCTCGCAAGCGATGCAAGTTTCTTTCGTGACCGGTTGGAACGATCCCGACGCGGAAGTCACGATCCAGATCACGCGGCCGGTGTTCTTCCTGCCGTGGCGCATCGAGACCGAGCAGACGCGCGTGCAGCCCGATCGGCTGATTTCGCTCTGACCGGCGGCTAACTGCCGTGGCGCAGCGTGACGCGCGCGTTGTAGTCCGGCACGCCACCGCCAGCGTCGACCACTCCGTGCGGGATCAGCACGTTGGCTTCCGGCCAGTGCGCCTGCAGCGTGCCGCGCGCGACTTCGGCAGGGAAGACGCGCCCGCGCATCGTGCCGGTGGCGTTCTCGAGCAGGATCGCGTCGTCGCGGCGCAGATCGAGCGCCGTCGCATCGTCAGGATGAATGAAAACGTGGTCGCGATCAGCGCCGGTGAGCGGATCACGCTCGCGCTGGATCATCGAGTTGAACTGCTTGCCGCGGCGCGTGGCGAGCACAAAGCAATCGGGAGCGCGCGCGGGACGCTTCTCACCGAGACCGGGCGGGCGCAAAGTCTGGAAGTGGGCTCTGCCGTCATCGGTCGGGAACTTGCGCTCTGCACACAGATGCGCGCCGCCCCACTGGAATTGATCGCCTTGCTTCGAGAGCTTCTCGATGCCCACGTAACTCGGCACTGCGCGCGCGATCTCAGCGCGCACCGCCGACGAAGGCCGGACAGGCGGGATCCTCCGGCCGCACCGCGCGCGCCAGTTCGAGCAACATGCGCCATTCGCTGCCGGCTTCGCCGATCTCGTGGCCGGGGATGTGCGGCGAGTAGATCACGCGCCGCTCGGTGCTGGTCTCGGTGCCGCCGCCTTCCTGCTCGTAGCGCGTGCGCGCGGGCAGCAAGTACACCACCTCAGCCGGCTCCACCAACATCTGGTTGGTGACCACGATGTCGGAGTGGATGCGTAGCGGGATGCGCGCGAGCGCCTCGGCGATGCGCGGCGGATCGGGCATGGTCTCCAGGAAGTTGCCGCCGATGCAGTAGAGCGCGTCGAGTTCCCCGCGGTGCGCGGCCTCGAGGTAATCGACCGTGGTCATGCCGGGCGCCTCGGGTACCGGGAAACCCCAGAGCGCGGAAAAATGACGCGCACTTTCGGCGTTGACCTCGACGCCGCCAGGCAGCGCCGTCGAGTAGGCGCCCATCTCGGCGCCGCCCTGCACGCCGCTGTGACCGCGAATCGGCATCAGGCCGCAGCCCTCGCGCCCGACCCATTCCTTCAACATGCCGAGGTTGGCGATCGCCTTGACGGTTTCGGCGCCGTGCGGATGTTGGGTGATGCCCATCGACCACACCAGCACGCCCTTGTCGGCGCGCGCGATCTCGTCGGCGAAGGCCTCGACTTCGGCGCGCTCGACACCGGCCAGAGCGCAGAGTTCATCGAGCGGCTGGCGCGCGAGTTCGGCGCTGAACTCCTCGTAGCCCGCGGTGGCGGCGTCGAGGAATTCTCGCGCGACCGCGCCGCGTTCGACCAGCAACTTCGCGGCCGCGTTCAGGAAGGCGAGGTCGCCGCCGATCTTGACCAAGAAGTCGCGATCGGAAATCTCGGTGCCGAACATGGCGGACATCGCCGACGAAGGCACCCAGTAGCGGCGCATGCCAGGTTCGCGGTAGGCGTTCACCGTGATCACACGCGCGCCGCGCTTGCGAGCTTCGAGCAAGTACTTGGTGGCCACCGGCTGATCATTGGCCGGATTCGAGCCGAGGAACACGATCAGGTCGGCGTGAAACCAGTCCACGTAGGAGCAGGTGGTCGCCGCCACGCCGACGGTCGCCTTCAACGCGCTCGAACTCGGCGAGTGACACAGCCGCGCGCTGTTGTCCACGTGCGGCGTCCCGAGAAAACGCATCACCTTACCCGCGACGTAATAGGTCTCGTTGGTGACGCCGCGGCTGGTCACGAAGGCGGCGGTGCGCTCTGCTCGGCAGGCCCGCCAGCGCGGCCCGACCTCCGACCACAATTCTTCCCAACTCAGGCGCGTGAAGCCGGGTTCCCCGCGGCGGCGCCGCATCGGATAGGGGAGCCGGCCGAGTGCGCGCATTTCCTTGGAGGAGAGTCGCGCCACGGCATCGGCGTCGGCCAGGCGCGCCGGATCCAGCGGCCCCATGGTGTTCAGGCGCAGCAGCTCGAGCCTCACCATGCAGAGGTGCGTGCCGTCGACCGTCCAGTCTTTGAGTCCGGTGGTGCCGAGCGCGCAACCGTCGCAGACGCCGCGCGAGAGCACCTTCCACGCATAGCCGAGGTTGTCGCGGTTCTCCCACGCAATCTTCGCCATGTCGCGGAAGTGCTTCGGCTTGGTCAAGCCGATCCCGAACGGGATCCACGACGCCGCCATGGCGGTCTCGGAGCGCGGCTTTCGCGTCATCGCGCGCAGGATACCTGCGGCGACGCCATGCTGGACGCCGATGATGCGCATCGCAGCTCTGCTCATGTTCGTCGCCGCCTCGTGCGCAGCGCCGAAGGTGGATTCCTACGACCCGCCGAACGTGGTGCTGGTGTTCGTGGACGATCTCGGTTGGGGCGACCTCGGATGCACCGGCGGCCCGCATCGCACGCCGGTGATCGATCGCCTCGCCGCCGAAGGCGCTTTCTTCACCGACTTCGCCGTCGCGCAGCCGGTGTGCTCGGCTTCGCGCGCGGCGCTGCTCACGGGCTGCTATCCGAACCGGATCGGCATCCACGGCGCGCTGGGGCCCAACGCCAAGCACGGCCTGCACGCGGACGAGATCACGCTTGCGGAAATGCTCAAGTCGCGCGGCTACTCGACCGCGATCTTCGGCAAGTGGCATCTCGGCTGCCTGCCTGAGTTCCTGCCCACGCGGCACGGCTTCGACGAGTTCGCGGGCATTCCGTACTCGAACGACATGTGGCCTCATCATCCGCAGAGTTCGGAGTACCCGCCGCTGCCCTTCTACGAGCAAGAGGAGATCGTCGAACACGATCCGGACCAGCGTGAATTCACGCTAGGCTTCGCGCGGCGCGGCGCCGACTTCATCCGTCGCAGCGCCCGCGCCGGCAAGCCCTTCTTCCTGTACGTTCCGCATCCGATGCCGCACGTGCCGCTGCACGTGTCCGAAACCTTTCGCGGGCACAGCGAATCGGGCCTCTACGGCGACGTGGTGGAAGAGATCGACGCGAGCGTCGGCATTCTGCTCTCCGCGCTCGAAGACGCGGGCGTCGCCGACAACACGATCCTGATCTTCGCGAGCGACAATGGCCCGTGGCTCTCCTACGGAGATCACGCGGGAGTGACCGGACCGTACCGCGAAGGCAAGGGCACGGTATTCGAGGGCGGGATGCGCGTGCCGCTGCTCATGCGCTGGCCGCGCGGCATCCGGCCGGGCACGGTCGTCCGCGAAGCCTGTAATGCGATCGACCTCTTCCCCACGCTTCGCGACCTCGTGGAGCGCAGTGGCGTGGGTATCGAGCAGCCGCAGTTGCCGATCGACGGCCGCAGTCTGCTCCCGACACTCGCAGTTGCCCACGACTTGCAGGTGCTGCCCGCTGAACTCTTCGATCCCGAGCATCCCTACTTCTACTGGTACGAGGTCAACGCGCTGCATGCGATGCGCGCTGGACGCTGGAAACTTCACTTCCCGCACGGCTACCGCAGCATGCAGAACCGCACGCTCGGCCGCGGCGGCGTGCCGGGTCTCTACGACTACAGCGTGAAGACCGGCCTCGAGCTCTATGACCTGGAAGCCGATCCGGGCGAAAGCCGCGATCTTGCGGCGGAGCGGCCGGAGGTGGTCGAGCGGCTCTGCGCGCTCGCCGACGCGATGCGCGCGCGACTCGGCGACTCACTCAGCGAAATCGAAGGCATCGAGAACCGCGAGCCTGGCCGGGTACCGTAGAATTCCAAGATGAAGACGCACCGCATCGCGGTGATCGCCGGCGACGGGGTGGGGCCGGAGGTCGTGGAACAGGGCTTGCGCGTAATGCGCGCGGCGGGGGAGCGCTTTGGCTTCGCGGTGGCCGCGACTGAGTATCCCTTCGGCACCGCGCACTGGCTGGAGACCGAAGAAATCTTTCCGGACGCAGCCTTCGAAGAGGTCAAGACGGCGGACGCGATCTTGCTCGGCGCGATCGGCGATCCGCGCGCGCCCATCGGCTTGCTGGAGCGCGGCATCATCGGCCGCCTGCGCTGGGATCTCGATCTGTTCGTGAACCTGCGGCCGATCAAGCTGCTCGACGCGCGTTTCTGCCCGCTCAAGGGCAAGGGCCCCGAGCACGTGGACATGCTGGTGGTGCGCGAGAACACCGAAGACGCCTACGTGCAGAAGCCGAGCTTCGAAGCGCAGGGCACCGAGAACGAAGTCGCCAGTCAGGCGATGCTCTACACGCGCAAGGGCACCGAGCGCATCGTGCGCTACGCCTTCGAAGCAGCGCGCACCCGCAGGCGCAAGCATCTGACCCTGGTAGACAAGGCCAATGCGGTGCGCGCGCAGGATCTTTACACGCGGGTCTTCGCCGAAGTAGCGAAGGAATACCCGGACGTGAGCACCGGCCACCTCTACGTGGACGCCGCGTGCATGCGCATGCTCGAGGCGCCCGAGAGTCTCGACGTCATCGTCACCACCAATCTTTTCGGTGACATCATCACCGACCTCGGCGCGATGCTGCAGGGTGGAATGGGCGTGGCGGCGAGCGCCAATCTGCATCCGGGCCAGCGCGGACTCTTCGAGAGCGTGCACGGCTCCTTTCCGCAGGCGGCGGGCAAGAACGTCGCGAATCCGGTGGCCACCATCGCCGCGGTGCAGATGATGCTGGTCTGGCTCAAGGAAGCGGAAGCCGCAGCCGCGGTCGAAGCGGCGATCGCGCAGACGTTGACGCGCCGCATGACGAGCCTTGCGGTCGGCGCGCACCGTACCGACGAAATCGGCGACATGCTGCTCGACGAACTCGCCGCGGTTCCGGTCTGAGCGCGCGAGCAGCCGCCTAAAAGTGGAAGCCGATGCCGACGTAGGCGACCGCGCCCGAGAAGTTGAAGGTCTGGTCGGCCGGCGCGCCGAGGCCGTCGACGATGCGTTTGTAGGTCTTCACGTCGGGCGCAGCCTCGTACATCAGGTAGGCCTCGAGCGAGAAGTCCTCGGTCAGGGCGAGGTTGATCCCGCCGCCGGCTCCAATGCCGATGTAATCGTCCGACTCGCGGCGGTCGAAACCGAGTTCGCCAGGGAAGTCCAGCGATTGGTGATAGATCATCTGGGCGGCCAGGAAGGAGGTCAGCGCGCGGTCCCCGAAGTAGCGCCGCAGCCCGACCGAGAACTGCTCGCCGTTGACCGGCGAGTTCGTGCCCTCGATCTCCATGTCGCGCGTGTCGTAGGAGAAGCCGACCGTGAAGCCGTTGCCAATCAGGCGCTCGAATTCGATGCCGTAGGTGGAGAAGCCGTCCAGCTCGTACTTTCGGTCCGGGTCAAACGGGAAGGTGGTGTCCTCCTGTTTGACGTCGAAGGAGTTCCAGAAGGAGCCGCGGAGTTTCACCGCGTTGAGGCCGGTGAGGTCCTGCTTGCGCACGCTCGAGTACGGCGGGATCGTGCCGCAT
>JAQBVK010000029.1 GCA_027623585.1 Planctomycetota bacterium | reverse complement strand
GGCTCCGTCGCGCGCGCTCCTTCGAGCGCGTAGCGGCAGACGATCCAAGCGATCACCAATTCGATCATCTCGCCGAGCGGACGGATTCCTGCATACAGACTGTCCCATAGCGGGCGCCCGGCTGGAAACCAAGTCGATGCGAACTCGACGATCGAGAAGAGCGCTACCAGAATCAGCGCCGGGGCGAGCCGACGGGAGGGCGCGGCGCGCCCGAGCCAGTGGGAACATCGGCCGCGCATCGCAACCAGCGCGCACACGGCAGGCAGCAGATACATCAACTCTGCCTTGCCTTGCAGAGCACCCATGTTGTGAAGGGTTGTCTCGCCCTGTCGATTCGCGGCTGCCCAACTCTCGGAGATCGGTCCTCCGAGCAGATACTGGCCCCACGCGAGTTCTTCGCCGGCGACGAAGAAGAAGAGCGCGGCGCCCAGACCGAAGACGAAGCGTTCGCGGATCGGGCCTGGCCGTGCCGCACAGGTCATGGCGGCTCCTGCTCCGAGGAGCAGGAGCAATACCGTGAGCCACTCGATCGGCTGGTTATCCTTCTGCAGTCCGAGCGCTAAATTGCGCGTATCCGGCAACGCGATCAGCGCAGCGAAGAGTCCCGTCACGATCCAGGGACCCCAGTCGAGGAGACGGGGGCTCCACCGCATTTCCGAAAGTTTATCGGCTGATCAGCGCGGCGACTGGATGGTCGAGAGGGAGTTTCGAGGCCCGGAACAGGGCTTTGGGGGGTACGCGGGCGGAAGGCCCGGTGTCCGTGGGTTCCTCCTCGCCGCCGAAGGGGTTGCTCCATTCCCAAACCAGGCTTCCGTCGCTCGCGACTTCGAGCAGGCGCCCGCTGATCCCCTCCGTGATCAAGGTGCTGCCGTTCGGCAGGCGCTCGACTCCTGAAATGAAGCCCGAGTAGAAACTTTCCGGCTCGGCGGCCTTCCAACTCCAGTCCGGCGTCACCGGACCGGCAGAGATGCGGCCCGCAGCGTCGATCGGCATGCGCCATTCTTCGACGGATGACCACTTGCCTGCGGGGCGGCCGTCTCCATTGTTGAAACAAAGCAAATTGCCGCCGCCGGGGAATCCGTTCGGGATCCACTGCACGTGGTGTTGCTTGAACAAGATCTGGTCATCGTTGCCGCCGCCTTTGTGCGCGCGCGGGTTGCCCCAGCGGTAGAGCAGATCGCCGCCTCGACCGTGGCGGCCACCGGCGCCGGTCGCCGCTTCCGCGGTGGTCGTGGAGTGGTCGATTACCCACGCCTCGCTGAAGCGGCGCACGCTGATCGCGATCAGATCCAAGTCCGCGTGATAAACGATCGCGTTGGTGTGCATCCAATCTGCTTCGCGCCCGGGCGCTCCGGGCGGCGGATCTCCGCCAGGCGGCGGACCGTCAAGAGGCGGTCCACCAGGCGGCGGGCCATCCTTTGGCGGGGGCGGCGGCGCATCGCCCGCGTAGCCGACCGCGGCCATCGCAGCGGCCTCCGCGGCTTTCTCCGCATCGCTCTTCTCGACCGGGTCGCGATCGCCGTTGACGTCGATGCGATGCGGGTTGTCCGCCACGCTGCCGAACAAGGCCAACGCCGGATCGCGGTCCTGGATCATGTGATCCCAAGCGTGCCACTCCCACACGATATTTCCGCCGGTCGCGCCTTCCGGCGCCACCTCGAGGATCCAATCCGGCCAGAATTCTGCATCTTTTTGCAGTTCCGGATCGCGGCCGCGCGCAAGCGCTTCCTCGGCCGTGTGAATTTCCCAGGCGATCAGCAGCACGTGGCCGTTCGGCATGGGCATTGCGTCGTGGTGATGCAGATGCTCCGTGGAGGCGAACTCGAAGTCCCATAGCAGCGTGCCGTCCCAGGCGATGCGTTGGATGCGGCCGCCCTGACCGCCGGCGACGAAGGAGGGCGGATCGACGAGGCGCCCGCAGCGCATGATGCTGCCGTCGTCCATCAGCCGCGTGCCCGCGCCGGGGAAGTACGCGCTCTCCCAACTGTGCAGTTCCTTGCCTTCGCCGTCGAGTAAGTAGCTGAACCGCGATTTCAACGGCGCGATGAAGAGATAGCCATCCATCGGCGCCGTTGCTGGCGCGAGCGATGGGCCCGTACCCAGCAGCAGGTTCGCGTCGGAAGCGTAGAGCGTGGACTCACCGCGCCCGGAACAAGCCGGAAGCAGGATGAGCAACGCGAGCGGCAGGGGGGAGAGCCGGAGCACTCCCGGCAGACTACATCACCGGCTTGATGCCGAGCTTGCCGAAGCCTTTCTCTTCGTAGTTCTTGCGGAACAGATCGCGCAGCGCCAGCGCGGCGGCGTCGTAGGCGTTCTTGTCGCTCCAAGTGTTCCGCGGATCGAGGATCTCGGCCGGGACGCCAGGGCAGGACTTCGGCATCTTCAAATTGAAGACCGGATGCATCGCGTATTCGGTCTTGTTGGCGTCCAGGTCTCCGCGCAACGCCGCATCGAGCAGCGCGCGCGTGTGTTTGATGGAGATGCGTTTGCCCACGCCGTATGCGCCGCCGCCCCAGCCGGTGTTCAGCAGCACGCAGCGCGCCTTGTGTTGCTTCATCTTCTCGGCCAGCCGCATTGCGTAGACCGACGGCTTCTGCGCCATGAACGGCGCGCCGAAACACGCGCTGAACGCGGCCTTCGGCTCGGTGACGCCGACTTCGGTGCCCGCGAGTTTCGCGGTGAAGCCCGACACGAAGTGGTACATGACCTGCTCCTCGTCGAGAATCGAGATCGGCGGCAGGACGCCGAAGGCGTCGGCTGTCAGCAGCACGATGGTCTGCGGGTGGGGGCCTCGGGCGCCCTCCATGACCATCGGGTTGGCTTCGAGCGGATAGGAGAAGCGCGTGTTCTCGGTGACGGAATCGTCGTTGAGGTCGAACTCCTGCGGATCCGTGTCCTCGATGCGTTTGCCGGGCAGTGCCGGAACGTTTTCGATGAGGGTGCCGGGCATGGAGAGCGCCGCCGCGATCACCGGTTCGGCCTGTTTGTCGAGATCGATCAACTTCGCGTAGCAGCCGTCCTCGAGGTTCGACACGCCGGCGCCGGTCCAGGCGTGTTCGTCGTCCCCGATCAGTTTGCGCTCCGGATCGGCCGAGAGCGTGGTCTTGCCGGTGCCGGAAAGGCCGAACAGGATCGCGCCGTCGCCGTCCTTGCCGACGTTCGCCGAGCAGTGCATGGACATCTCGCCGAGATCCGGCAGCAGGTAGTTCATCACTGTGAACATGGATTTCTTCACCACTCCGCAGTAGTCAGCGCGGCCGGCTACCAGCACGAGGCGGTTGCGGAAATCCAGGCAGGCAATCCGCTTCGAGCGGGTGCCGTCACGCTCCGGATCGCAATGGAAGGACGGCACGTTGAGCATCGTCCAGCGCTTGGCTTCTTCTTCCGTCACGCCCGCGATGTCCTTCGGGAACATGTTGTGGCAGAAGAAGGAGTGCGTCGCGTATTCGCTGACCAGGCGGTAAGGCCGCGCGTACGACGGATCGCTGCCGCAGTAGACGTCCTTGACGTAGAGCGTGGACTTGCGCGCGTTGAGGTGCGCGACGACGCGCTTTAGCAAGGCTTCGAACTTCGCAGGATCGAACTTCTGGAAGTCGGACTTCCACCAGACCTTCTCCTCGAGCTCCGGCCAGGCGACGCCGAAGGTGTCTTGGACCGGGCGGCCGGTGCAGGTCGGATCGGTGTAGTAGACCAGCGGACCATTCGCACCCAACTTGGTCGGATAGGCCTTCTGCGCGTCGTCCGGTCCGTCCGCCATGACGCGGCCGCGGTCGTTCGCGATCGCCTCGCGGAAGAGTTCTTCCTTCGAGAGGTTGGTCTTGTAGTTGACGCCGTCGAGGCCGAGAAGGGCCTGAAGGGCGGCGGCGTGGTCTTGGCGGAGGGAGGAGGGCGTCATGTCGCTCGGTCTCAACAAACTTCCGGCTCCTGGTCGTGGAGCCCTGAAATCGCGGACTATTGTATCGGCACAGAGGGTCGGCCTGCCGGGGCAGTACCGGAGAAATGCCGGGCACGATCGGGCATCATGACGCGGCACCATGGCACGTTCTCTTCCGTTCTGGACGCGCAAACTGCATCGTTGGGGCGCGGTTTTCGTGGCGGTTCCGTTCCTGCTGATTCTGGTGACCGGAATGCTGCTGCAGTTCAAAAAGGATGCGGCCTGGATCCAGCCGCCGACGATGCGGGGCGCGGCCGAAACCCCGAGCGTGAGCTTCGAAACGATTCTCGCCGCGGCCGCCAGCGTGGCGGAGGCGAACATCCACGGTTGGGAGGACGTGGACCGGTTGGACGTCCGGCCGGGGCGCGGGATCGTGAAGGTGCAGGCGCTCAGCGGCGTCGAAGTTCAGGTGGATACTGCCACCGGTGAGGTGCTGCAGTCCATGGTCCGTCGCTCCGACCTGATCGAGTCGTTGCACGACGGCTCGTGGTTTCATGAGCGCGCCAAACTCTGGGTCCTTTTCCCGGTGGCGCTCGTGCTCGTGTCGCTGTGGGCGACTGGCGTCTATCTGTGGCTGCTGCCCGGGATGACGCGCCGCCGCAAGGCGCGCACGCGCGATTGACGCGCGGATCACTGTCCAATCAACGCGCGCAGGCCGTGAGAGAGCGCCCAACCCTGCGGCTGCGCCGGGTCGCGCACCGCTGCTTGGAGGTAGCGTTGCGCGCCGACCAGAGCCGGCGCGTTGGGGATGGCGAAGGAAAGATTTACGGATCCGGAAGCGCCGGTGGTGAGGTTCAAGCGCAAGTCCTCGCTGCCGAGGTCCACCAGGCGCCATCCGCCGAAGGCGGGAGCGTCGGCCGACGCGGCGCAGATGCTCAGGAAGCCCGGCGCCAGGGGTGGCGCGCCGGCCAGCAAGAGCGACACGCTCTGGCCGATGAGGGGTGGACCATCCGCGCGGAGCGTGAGCAGGTTCGGCGCGCCGCGCAGTTCACCATAGGGAAAGAATCCAGGAGTGTTCGGCGCGTAGTCCCAGATGCCGCGGCCGTAGGTGCCGAATCGGATCAGGTTCTGCGAAGGCACCGCTTCCACGGACCAGTAGAGCGTCAACGGGGCGTCGGCCCCGAGCAAGTCGTTCCAAATATGCGCGCCCGGATCCCATTCCCAAGCGCCGGTCTCGGAGGCCGCGTACATGCGGCCGCTGCCATCCGGCGCTTCGCACAAGCCATAGACGAGAGTGTTCGGCAGTCCGGCGCTGCGGTCCTGCCAAGTGACGCCGCGGTCACTCGAGTGGTGAATGGTGCCGGAGGTGGTGACGCACCAGGCGTGATTCGGGTCAAGCGGGGAGAAGGCCAGCGCGGACAATACCGGACTGAAGGACTGTGTCGAAAGTTGTGAATAATTCCAGGTGGTGGGGCCAGTGCGTTGATAGCGCCAGATTTAGCTTCCCCAAAGGTAGAAGACTTCAGTATCTACGGGGTCGGCGACCAGGAACGGCACCCACTGCCCGTCGAACCCGGCCGGGAAGTCCACGGTTCGCAGTACGGGCGCAGCTTCGCCCTCACTGACCAGCACGAAGCCTGGGTAGTCGGAGTACACGAGATCGTGGCTGCCGTTGGCGGAAGAAATGTGTCCGTAGTCGCCGGTGATCAACTCCGTGAAGTCGGCCCAAGGGCCGCCGCCTCCGGGCGCGCCGAGCACGGAGCGTTGATAACCCTGATCCTGCGCTCCGGCGTGAACGTACTTCGGATCGCGGCGGCTGGTGTGGGTCGAGTAGTACTGGCTGACGCCGAGACCGATCGCGGAGATCCAGTTGACCTTGTCGAGCTGCGTCTTGCTCTCGTAAGTGCCGCCGTGGGTGTTCACGTACCAGCGCTCGCCCGGCAGCACGCTCGCGTCGGGAATCACGCTGACTCCCATGATGTCCGCATGCAGCCGGAACTGGCGATTGCCCGGATGCTCCCACCAGCGGTTGACGACGTCGAAGTTGCCGCCGCCGTCGTAACTCACCCACAATTCGACGCCGCCATAGCAAATCACGTTCTCGTCGGTGATCGAAGTGCCGAAGGCGCTCCACATTTCGGGCATGTCGCGCCGGTAGAGCCAAGTGTTGCCGCCGTCGGTGGTGCGATAGAGCTTCCAGACGCCGTTGATCTTCGCTGCGAGGCTGAAGGCGGCGCCGCCGGAAGATTCGTGTCCGCCGAAGCGCACGTCGCTGGGTGCGATGAGGATGGCCGAACCCTGCCCCGTGATCGTCCGTGTTTGTGTGAAGGATTGCGCGCGGTCGATCGAGCGCCACAACTTGAACCCAGCACTCGTTTTCCCGACCAGCAATACCGTCTTGGCGGCGTCATCGAGGCGCAGCACGCGGCGGACTTCGCCGAGCCCCGACAACCCGGAGGGGGAAGTCCAAGTCGAGCCGCCGTCGGCGGAACGGAGTGCCTTGCCGTTCACGACGCGCAGCAGCACGTCTTGACTCCCCGAAACCGGCGGGATCACGACGACGTGATGCGCGCCTCCGTAGGCGTTGTCGCCGATCGCGGTCCATGCGCTGCCGTCCTTCGGTCCGCGGAACAATCCACCCAGCGCGGTGCATCGATTCAATCCAATCCGCGCGCCGGGCTTGGCCGTCGGCGCCTTCGCCTTCTTCGGCCATGCCGATCGGCCGGGGTAGTTGGGCGGCACGCGTGCCCGAAGCGGGTGCCGCGCAAGCCATCGTGAGGAAGAGCGGCGTCGTGAGCAGCGCGAACGCGCAGAGAGCATTCAGACCAAACCGCAATGTTCTGAAGCCTATCACAAGATCACGAATTCACGAGGAGTTCGACTCCGCGTCCGCGCTTCAGGCCGCGCCGTCGCCGAGGAAGAAGTCGTTGCCCTTGTCGTCGGTGACGATGAAGGCCGGGAAGTTCTCGACTTCGATGCGCCATGCCGCTTCCATGCCGAGTTCTTCGAAGGCGATCTTCTCGACCTTGCGGATGCAGTCGCGCGCGACGCGCGCCGCGGAGCCGCCGATCGTGCCGAGGTAGAAACCGCCGTGCTTCTTGCAGGCCTGCGCGACCGCGCGCGAGCGATTGCCCTTGGCCAGCATCACCATCGAAGCGCCGCGTTCTTGGAAGAAGTCCACGAAGGAATCCATGCGTCCCGCAGTGGTCGGTCCGAAGGATCCGGACGGCATGCCTGCCGGCGTCTTCGCCGGGCCGGCGTAATACACCGGGTGCGCGCGGAACCATTCCGGCATCTCCTCTCCCTTCAACGCCATCTCACGCAAGCGTGCGTGCGCAAGGTCGCGTGCCACAACCAGCGTGCCGGTGAGCGAGATGCGCGTCCGAACGGGGTGCTTCGAGAGTTCGGCGCGAATCTCCTCCATCGGGCGATTCAAATCCAAACGCACGACCTCGTCGGAGAGTTCCTCTTCATTCGCTTCGGGCAAGAAGCGCGAAGGATCGCGTTCGAGCTGCTCGAGGAACACGCCTTCGCGCGTGATCTTGCCGAGCACCTGCCGATCCGCGCTGCACGACACGCCGATGCCGATCGGCAGGCTGGCGCCGTGGCGCGGCAGCCGGATCACGCGCGCGTCGTGGCAGAAATACTTCCCGCCGAATTGCGCGCCGATGCCCAGCCCGCGCGTCATCGCGAGGATTTTCTCTTCCCACTCGGGCAGCCGCACCGCATGGCCACTCGCGCTGCCGCGCGTCGGCAGTCCGTCGAGCGCGCGCGCGCTGGCGAGTTTCACGGTCTTCAGGCACATCTCGGCCGAAGTGCCGCCGACCACCACCGCAAGGTGATAGGGCGGACAAGCCGCGGTGCCGAGTTCGCGAATCTTCTCCTCGAGAAACTTGAGCAGCAGATCTTCGCGCAACAAGGACGGTGTGGTTTGGAACAAAAAGGTCTTGTTCGCGGATCCCCCCCCCTTGGCCATGAACAGGAAGTGATACTCGTCGCCGTCGTCGGCGTAGAGATCGATCTGCGCCGGCAAGTTGGTGCCGGTGTTCTTCTCTTCGGTCATGCCGAAGGGAGCGAGCTGGCTGTAGCGCAGATTGGTCTCGGCATAGGTGCGGCGAATGCCGCGAGCCAGCGCCGCCTCGTCGCCGCCGCCGGTCCACACCTGCTGACCCTTCCAGCCCATCACGATCGCAGTGCCGGTGTCCTGACACATGGGCAACACGCCTTCAGCAGCGATCGATGCATTGCGCAACAGGTCGAGGGCGACGAAGCGATCGTTCGGGCTGGCCTCCGGGTCGTCCAGGATTGCGCGGAGTTGCGCGAGATGGCCGGGACGCAGCAAGTGCGCGCTGTCGCGGAAGGCCTCTCGTGCGAGTGCTTCGAGCGCTGTGGGATCCACACGCAGCATCGGTTGGCCCTCGCACTCGGCCGCGCCGACAAAGTCTCCTTCGAGCGCGCGCCAAGGCACCACCGCTTCTTCGAGCGGGAAGAGCGGAGCGGATGCGGGGTCGTCAGCAGGCGTCGCCATCGGCCGGGTCATTGTCCGCCCGCGTCAGGCTCGAGGCAGCCGAACCTCGATCGGGCCGTCGGAGTCGTTCCCGTCGCGGATCACGCTGCCGTCTTGCAGCACCTCGAGTTGCCCACGCGCAGCGAGTCGTCGCGCCGCGTTCCGCGCTCGCTCGGACTGTGGCGTGTCCGCAAAGCTCACCTGGCCGGCAAGCACTTCCTCAAGCATCCACGTCGTGCCGAGCGGCCGCTGACCGAGCTCCTGCAACAGGGCACTCTCGATCGCGTAATCCCGCGGCCCCAGCCCGCCCTTGACGCAGAGCCCCGTGCAGGTCTTGCTCCGCGCGGTCGCCGGAACGGCTTCGGCCTTCGCTCGGCGCCCGCACAAGTTGCAGGCGTTGTCAGGAAGGGGGAGGAGCATGACTTTCTCGCCGAGCGTAATTCACACGGCTTCGTCTTTATATTGGGACTGCAGGCGTGGTCTGTCCAGGCCCGCATCAGGAGAATCTTCGAATGCGACTTGGTACTGCGCTCCTCACTCTGCTGCTCGGCGCTTGCGCCGCACCGAATCGGGCACCCGAGCACGAATGGTGCTGGGTATGGATTCTCACCGGACCGCGCGATGCTCAGGTCCAGGGTGAAGAGCGCCAGGCGGCATTCGCGGGTCACTTCACGAACATGGAGCGCATGGCTGTGGCCGGGGAGATGTTGCTGGCTGGTCCTTTCGGCGAGCCGCGGGCTCAGCCCGATCACCGCGGGGTTTTTCTGCTCGCGACCGAGAACTCCGACCGTGCGCGGGAGATCGCGGACAGTGATCCGACCGCACAAGCCGGAGTGTTCGAGTTTGCGATCGAAGGCTTTCGCACGGTCGACGCCTTGGACCGCATCACCGCGATGCACACGCGAGCGGTTGCGGAGAGCGGCGTCGAGAACCCGCCGATGGGCTTTCATGCGCGTTCCTACGTGTTGCTAACCGGATGGCCGGCGGTTGCGGCGGAGCAAGCGCTCGACCCGCGGGATGCGCAGGTGCTGTTCGCGGGGCGGCTCGGCACCGACACCAACGAACGCGCGCTCTATTGCCTCGATGCGCAGACCGCGGAAGAGGTGTGGGCGTGGCTTGGCGCGCTGCCGACCGACGAGGTCGAATGGCGCGTGATGCCGTGGTTCGCGAGCGAGGAAGTCGCGAAGCTGCGCGCGTCCTTGCGTTAACGCGCGACGCGCGCTTCGAGCCAGCGAGTGAGGTCGCGGAGCTCGGCGGCATTCAGGCTGTCCGCGAGGCCAGCGGGCATCGGCAAGATCGTGTATTGATCGGACACGAACTTCTGCGGCTCGATGATTGCTTCGAGCAAGTCGCGTTGCGCGAAACGGCTGCCGGCGGAGGAGAGATCCGGGCCGACGCTGCCGCCGCGGCCGTCGATGCGATGGCATTGGATGCAGCCGACCGCTTCGAACAGGCGCGCGCCGTGATCGAGGTCGGGAGCGCCGTTCGTGGCGAGCGCCGCAACGGCTTCCGCGACGCTCCACTTGCGCACGAATGCACGAACCTCGGCTGGCGCGTACTCCGCGGTGGGAGGAGCATCCGGTAGTTGCGCCAACAACGCGGCGGCCTGCTCCACCGGGATCGCAGCGAGAAACTCCCTTTCGATCGCGTCGTAGAAGCCGATGAGGCTGAAGCCGCCGGGCAGTAAGCGCGCGGAGCGTAGCCAAGTCAGAAGCTCGACGCGCTGATTGTCTGTCCAGTCACTCTTCACCAGTCGCAACAGCATGGCGTAGTGAAGCTTTCCTTCAGCGTAGGACTCCACACGTAGGCGCTCGAGCAACAGCGTCGGGAGTCCTGGAGCTTCCACCGCCACCAACAAGGCTGCGATCTCGCGGTCGAGCAGCGGATCGCCGCTCGGCAGGGCGTCCCGCAGCAAGGGGAGGCAAGAAGCGCGCAGTTCGGCGCGAGTGTCTGGCAGGCGCATCCATGCGAGCATCCATGCGCGCAGAACGGCCCAGCGTCGATCGGCACCCTTCCACCACTCCTTCTGGAGTGCCTCGAGATCCACGTTCATTCCTCTTCGTGCCTGCGAAATGGCCAATCCGGCACTGTAGGTCGATTGCAGGCTCTGAGACGCGCTTCGCTCCACGATGAGACGCGCAGCGAGACGAACGAAGGGATCTTCGTGATCGAGGTTGCGTATTGCCAAGGAGAGCGCATTCTCGTTGTCGGCGCGGCCCAGATCTTGGCGCAAGGAGAACTCCGGCGTCTCATCCTCAAAGCTTCCCAGTTTGGGAGGGAACTCGGCGCCGCCAAGCCAGCGCACGCGGTAGAGGCCGCTCTGCGTGCCGCGGCCTCCGGTGATGAACCAAAGCGCGCCGTCAGGTCCGAACTCGAGGTCGGCGACGTTCATCGGCTTGCCGGAGATGAAGGTCTCCACGCTGCCGCCATAGCTCGCCCCCTTCGGCGTGAGATGCACCGCGCTGATGCGGCCGTAGGCCCAATCGGCGATGTAGAGCGCTTCTCGCCAAGCGCCGGGGAAGTTTCCGCCGGTTCCGAAGACTGTGCCGGTCGGTGAAGACGGGCCCGTTTCGACCACCGGCGGCAGCGAGTCGGGGTACTGCGCCGGCCACTTCGCGCTGCCCGAGCGCCAACCATTCTCTCCACCGGGCACCACGTGCACCACGCGCGGCGCGCGGTACCACGGTGCGCCGATGTCCCACTCCATGTCGGAGTCGTAGGTAAACAATTCACCGTTCGGTGCGAACGCCAAGTCGTAGGCGTTGCGCAGGCCCGCGAACATCACTTCCCAGTTCTTGCCGTCAGGATCCGTGCGCAGCACCGTGCCGCCCGGAGCCATCACGCCAACCGCGTGTCCGCGCGGATCCCAGAGCCGCTCCAGCAGCACGTCCTCGGCGCCGTTGCGGAAGGGCGAGTTCGGCGAGATCCCCTCGGGCAGCGCGACGTGGTTGCCGATCGTCAGATACAGCATGCCGTCCGGGCCGAGCACGATGCCGTGAGGACCGTGCTCTCCGGGCGGGCCGTAGCGCTTGAGCACCGCGTGTTCCTCAAAGACGCCGTCTCCGTCACGATCACGCAGCCGTTGCAGTCCGCCATCGGGCCCGCCCTGCGCGTTCACGTAAAGCGCGTCGTGAGCCCACAACAAGCCTTGCGCGCTCCCGGCGGGAGTGTCGAGAATTTCGACGACCGGAGCCGCATCATGACCGTTCGGGAAATGGACGCGCTGTAACGCGCCCTGCTGCGGCGAGACGTAGATTTCGCCCTTTGGACCGAAGGTCATCGCAACCCAAGAGCCTTCGGCCGCGCTCGCGGAGTGAATCAATTCGGCCGCGAAGCCGGGAGGAACGGTGAAGCGATCCGCGGGCGTGGCAACGCGTTCGGCCATCACCGCGCCCCACGGTCCGCGGTGCGCGCTCACCGGACCGTAGGAGTAGATGGGCGTTCCTCCGTCAGGGAGACTCGTCGCCGGCCAGACTTCCGGCATGACGTCGTAGGCCATCCATCCGTGGTCAGTGACCAATGCGATCGGAGTGTCCTCGCCAGAGCGCAACAGGAGACGCGCTGCAATCGCGGCCGGACCTCCGTCATTAAGTCCCTCGATGGCCAGAACGTGCTGCCCTTCGGCGAGCTCCTTGCCGGGCTGGATCGCGACCGGTTGCGACCAGTCGTCACCGCGCGCGATTTCTTCCCCGTCGAGCCAAGCCCGGAAGTGGTTGTCGCCGGCGATCGCGCCGCCCACCACGGTTGCGCGCTCCGCGAGTTCGAACTCACGCACGAAGCGGCGCGTCTCGTTGCTGGGTGAGTCGCCCGCGCTCCAGATCCACTCGGCTTCTGGCGCGCCTTGCAGCGGCAGAGCTTGTAGCCGGATGCCGCGGAAGCGCACTTCCATCGGCGGGCCTTGGTGCAACTGCAGCGCGAAAGTGCCGCGCGCGCGCGCGCGCCCGTTCTCGCGATCGGACACGTCCACCATGGTGACGCCGTTGACCTCATGGATCAGCCTCGTGCCGCGCGCGGTGATGCGGTAGTGATTCCAGTCGCCGCTCTTGACTTGCGCTTGCAGGTCTTCGGCGGTGCCGAGCGTGTCGCCGAGTGAGCGCACGCCGTCATGCGCGATCTGCACGCGCGTGCCGCGTTCTGCGACGATCGCACGCCCACCGCTCTCGTAGAGAATGCCGGTGTAGCTCGGGCCGTCCTCGATGTCGGCCTGATAACCGAAAACGTCGTCGTCAGGAAGTCGCGCGCTGCGGTACTGAATGCCCGAGTTGCCACCGGCGATGCGGTAATCGAAATCGAGAATGAAATCCTGTGCCTCGCCTTCCCAGAACAGGTAGGTGCTGCGCTCGAGCAAATGCTCTGCGGTACTGCGGCCGACGATGCAGCCGTCTTCGACGCTCCAGTAAGAGGTGTCACCGCTCCAGCCCGCGAGCGACTCGCCGTCGAACAAGAGCACTCCAGGCTGGACCACCGCCGTCAGTACCGGCGCCTCCTTGCTGCAGCCGACCGCGGCAAGGAACAACGCAAGCGCGGAGAGCACCCGCATCACGCGAGCCTCATCGCTTGGTCTTCGCGACCAAGTCGCCGACGAATTTTTCCAACTCTTCGCCGCGCAGGCCTTCGGCCACGATGGTGCCGGACGCGTCCAACACGTAAATCGTCGGGTAGCCGCTCACGCCCCAAGCCAGGGGAATGCCGACTCCGGTGTCGCCGTTGAACACGTTGTCCCAATGCACGCCGAACTCATCGCACAGCGCGCGGAACTTCGCGGGATCCTTGTCGGTGTTGATCCCGACCACGGCGAAAGGCTCATTCTGGTGACGCTCGACGAGCGTCTTGAGGTGGGGGAGTTCCCCACGGCAAGGGCCTCACCAGAAGCCCCAGAAGTCCAGCACTACGACCTTGCCGCGGTAGGAACTAAGGCGGATTTCCTTGCCGTCCACGTCCTTGCCGACGAACTCCGGCGCGGTCATGCCGATCTTCAGATTCTGCTCCGCGAATCGCTTCCCGAGCAGCCGCTGCGCCTCCGTACTTTCCGGCCAACGCTCCAAGAGGATGGCCTCCCATTGCGCAGCGCGCCCCGCGACCTGCGGATTGGTGCTGCGGTGCGCGAAGCCCATGCGCATCGTGACCGTGCCGCGTTGCACGTCGGCGTTCGTGGAGATGCTGCCGAGATAATCGAGCCAAGCGTCGAATTCGGCGTCGCCCACCCTGCGGAAAGCGGATGCCGCCGCGACACGGAGCTGCATCGCGAACTCTTCGTTCTCTCGCAGCGCCGTCGCGAGCCCGTACGCCTCACCGCGCCAGTAGGCGAGCCGTTGCTCGGCCGCGACCTCATGGTGATCGATCCGGCGCAGGCACCACAGTCGTGCGCGCAAATCGCCGAGATCGGCGAGCGCCCGCATCCGCGGATACCAAGCTGCGTCGGGCGCCGCCGGGTAACTCGACGCGCCGCCGCTAGCAGCCAACCGCTGAATCTCTTTCATCCAGGCTTGGTACTCCGCGAAGAACCCGCCCTCGAGTTTGGCGTAAACGGCTGATGCCGGAATGAATTCGAAGCCGGCCAACTCCGCGCCGGCCGATCCGATTGAGGGCATGGCAGCGATCCGGCGGCTCAAAGCGGGCGCGGCTTCCTGGCATGGGACTGCGCAAGCCAATAGAAGCGCGATGGGGGCAAGGACGAGCATCCAATGATTCTACACGCCGCGCTTACACTGACCGCGTGACGCTCCGTCCAGCGCTGCTCGTGCTCCTGACCGCGCTCCTGATTTGGTCGGGCATCGGCCCTTTTGATCGCTTCACGTGGTGGCTCGAGGTTTTCCCGATCCTGATCGGGGCGCCGATTTTGCTGCTGACGG
>JAQBVK010000028.1 GCA_027623585.1 Planctomycetota bacterium | reverse complement strand
GCTGCAACCGCGCACGCAAGAAGCAAGCCGGCGGCGCGACCGCGCGGCGGACCGGAGCCGAGCACGGCTGCGCTTACTTGTCGCCGGCGAACATGCCGACCACGCCGGAGGTGAGGCCGGTGGAACGGGCTTCGAGCATCCCGATCGCGAACGGAATCGCGAACACGAGCAGCACCGCGGTGAGCACCGCAGCCGCGAGCATGCCGGTGGATTCCTTCTGCACTTCCGGCTCCGCGCTGGTGCGCGTCCGCCGCACGCCGGCGGCAGCACTGGCGGACTCCGCCTCGTCGTCGACGTCCACGGTCTCGACGTCGTCAAGCAGCGTGTCCTCTTCGGAGAGTTGCGTGGTGCTCATGCCTTCCTCGCCACCGCCGCCGAGCGACAAGTCCTCAACCACCAGCGACTCGCCGGATTCGCGGACTTGGGAACCGATGCCGAGCTGCGCCGCGACCTTGGTCACGTCTTCAGCGCGTAGGTGCATCTTGGAGCCCTCACGGAAGGCGCGGATCTCGCCCGCAGAAATCAGACGCTTGAGGTCTTCTTCCTCGAGCTCGAGTTTCTTCAGGGCGTCTTCGAAGGAGGAGAATTCTGTGGACACGGTCGGGTTCCTGAGTCGTTTCGGGTTCGGCAACAGTTTAGAAGCGCGGGGCGGGCAGGTGAACCCACCCGGAGCGGCTAGTCCTTGCTCGGTACGGCCAGATCGTGGCCAGCCTTCTCGAAGTCCTTGCGGAGGGTCTGGTAGCTGAACTCGGACTCGTCGTTGAAGCCGTCCAGCAGGCTGTCGAGGCTGATGTTGCGCGCGCCGACGAACTCCACGCGATGGGAGTTCTTGGCCCCGCCCCGGGCCTCGTAGACCGCGAGGCGTTGAGTCTCCTGGTCGAGGACGTACAGCAAGGACACGCCATCTTGGTAGGGCCCCACGGCAGCGACGTAACGGGAGCCGGCATCGGCGCTCTGCGGGGAGGCGGCCACCGGGGCCGGGTCCAGCAGGCGCGCGGAGAGGCCGCCGAGGAGGCCGGCCAGAGCCAAGCCGAGGAGCAGGGTGGGATCGATGCGCATGTCAGGCAGGGCGGACCGGCCGATTCGCAACGGCGGGAGGCGCGGTCAGCAAGGAGAGAGCATATTCGAGATCGAGCAGGCCGCCGGCTGCTTTCGCGGATCCTACAGGAGCAGGCATCCAGGCGAGGGCGACGCCCGCCACCCGCATCGCGGCGAGCGCTCCGGCCAGATCGCAGCGCGGCGGCAGCACCAGCAGGGGCGTGGCGAGCGCGGCGGGTTCCAGAGCGCTCGCGCCTTGCAGCATCCGCGCTCCCGTGAGCAGGGCCGGAACATCGGTCGCGCGATCGAGCAACACGAAGCCCGCGCCGTGCGCGGCCATGGCCTGCATGACCTCATCGCGGCCGGCGGATTGACTGAGGCGCGGCACTCCGGCGCGCAAAAAGGGACCGAGTCCGTGGCCTCGCGCTTCGAGCGCGCGCAATGCGGCGCTCATCACTTGCGCTTCTCCCGGCGCCGAACGCTCGCCTTCGCGCAGCAGCGCGGTCCACTGCTGGCGCCCGAGCACGGGGTCCTCGTCGCGGCGTCCTTCGAAGAGACGCGCGAGCAGCAGCAAGGGCAACGCGATCGGAAACAGCAGCACGCGCAGTGCGGCGAGCGGCCAGGAGAGCGCTGGCATCGTGCTCTCCGCGTGCACCGCCATCCATTGCTTGGGCAGCATGTCGCAGAGCAGGAACACCACCGGCGTCAGCGCGAGCGTCGCCCACAGCGGCGCATCCTCGATTTCGTAGCGCTCGAGCAAGGAAATCGCGGCTTGCACCAAGGCGTCGTTGGCGACGTTGTTCGCCACCAACAAGGTGGCGAGGAACCCGGCGGGCGAACGGATCACGCGCAGCAACAGCGCCGCCGCTGCCGATCTGCGCGCCGCGTGCCGGATCTTCAGCGGATTCATTGCGTAGAGCCCGGTCTCCGAGCCGGAGCACAGCGCGGAGATGGCGAGACCCAACAGCAGGAAGCTCCACTCAGCGCTCATGATGCTGCCTTCCCCCCTTCCGGGTGCGCGGGATCGGGTCGCAGCCAGAGTTCGAGAGTTTCCGGTCCCGTCTCGCTGGCGGACGCCACCCACAGGTCACACGCGAAGCCGGGCTGCTCGATCCGCAGATGGTCGCCGGCGGCGACGACGCGGCCGAGACGATCGGCGAACAGTCCGCCGATCGTGTCCACCCGCACGTCGCGCGCGCCAGGATCGCCGAAGCGATCCTCGAAGTCATGCAATGGCAGGGTGGCATCGAGCATGAAGCGGCCGCCGCCGAGCTCACGGATTGCAGCACCGGAGCCTCCGCGCGGCATCCGATCGAGCAGGGTGTCGGCCCAGCGGCCACGCGGAATGATTCCCGATCCTTCGCCGTATTCGTCCACCAGCAGCAGGAAGGGCGCGCCGGAATCCCGCAGCATGCCGAGACCGTTGGCGACGGGCGCGACTTCGGGGAGCACGGGCACCCGCAGCATCGAGTCGCTGACGCGCGCGCCATGCAAGGTGCGCGTGAGATCGAGCGCGCCGATCACCTCGCCGTTCGCATTCACGACGGCGGCGTAGAGCGCGCCGTCGCGCTCGAGACGGCGGCGCGCCAGACCGAGTGGTTCGCTGGACGGAATGCGCGGCACGCGCGCCAGCGGCACCCGCAAGGCGCCGGCGCGGAGTTTGCCGAGTTCGAGCACGTGGCGGACCAAAGCGCGCTCGTCCTCGCCGAGTCCTGGCACTTCTTCGCCGCGCAGCAGCGCTTCGGCGGCTTCGGGACTCAGCGGCTGATCGGAACTCGGCGGCGGACCGAAACGGCGCGCGATGACGCGCATCGCAGGACCGATGAAAAAGTGGAGCAACTGCACCGGCGGCAACAGCAGGCGTCCGGCGCCGATCGGACGGCGGTGCGCGACGACTTTGGGAAGGAGTTCTCCGAACAGCAAGATCACCGCGAGCGCGGCGAGGTTGAGCGCCGCGCGTGGACCGTCGTCGAGGCTGGCGCTGCTGGCGTGAACCGAGGCGAAAAACGCCAGGTTCAGGATCAGGTTCGCCAGCAAGATCGTGGTCAGGACGCCGGCGCGATCCTGCATCAAACTGCGCGCGGCGCGTGGCAGGTGCGCGGCGCGCGTGCGTTGGCCGGCCAGCGTGAAGAGCGCGGCCTCGGCACCGCTGAATGTGGCGGAACCGAGCAACAAAGCCGCGCTCGAGATCAGAGCGGGATCCAAACTCAAGCGAGCTCCGGATCCGGCGGCGGCACGCGCACGATCACCTCGAAGCCGCCGTCGGGCGGATTGCCGGCCTCGATGCTGCCTTCAAGTGATCGCACCGTCGCGTGCGCGAGCGCGAGGCCCAAACCGGTGCCCTTACCGGGTTCCTTGCTGGACACGAAGGGTTCGAACAGGTGTGGCAACAGATCCTCGGGCGCGCCCAGTCCGTCATCGCGTACGCGCAGTTCGGCACCGCCGCCCGGCGTCGCGCACACCGTGACCTGCACCGTGCCGGTGACGCCTGGCGCTTGGTCGAGCGCATCGAGCGCGTTCTGCAACAGGTTGAGGAGCAGCGGAAACCAGTCGCCGCGCGCGCCACGCACGCGCAGCGCGACGTCCTCGATCGTGAAGTCGAGGCGATGGCGCTGCAAGCGGCTGGCGAGGAAACTGCGCAAATCCTCCACCACTTCGGCCGGGCGGCAGGATCCGCCGATCGCGTGCTGCGGCGCCATCAACAGCAGGCGCTGGACCAGTTCCCGAATGCGCTGCAGCGCTTCTTCGATCAGGGCGCCGTAGCGTTCGGCGCGCTCGCCCGCGGCTTCCTTGCGCAGCACTTCCAGGGAATGCAGCGCGCCGGCCAAAGGGCTGTTGATCTCGTGCGCCATGCCGGCCGCAAGAATGCCGAGCGCAGCGAGCCGATCTTGCCGCGCGGCGAGGCGCTCGGCTTCGGAAGCCCGTGCGGTCGCCTCCTGCACGCGCCGTTCGAGCTCGCGTTGGAAGCCGCGAATTTCTTCCATCATGGCGCCGAAGGATTCGGTGAGCGCGCGCACTTCGGGCGCGCTCGAAGGTCCGGCGACGGGCGCAGCTTCACGATCTTTGCCGAAGCGGCGCGCGCTCTCCGCCAAGGCGCGCACTGGGCGCGCGACGGTGCGATCCACCACGATGAAGACCAGTAAGGCTCCCAGCGCGGTCGCCGCGATGCCGGCGAGCATCACGCGCAGCAAGAACGGCGGAATCGGCTCAGGCGCCGAGGGCTTCACGAAAACGCCGCCCCAGGCCTCGCGCGCGCTGGCGAAGGGGCGGTGCGCGTAAATCGGAACCGCCACGCCGTCGGCGACGGGAACGTTCTCGCCGCTCGCGGTCGCACGGACGATCGCGGCCGCGACCTCGCGCAGTGGGAAGTCGACTGCTCGCCGGCGCGCGCCGTTCGGGTTCAAGAAGGCGCCGAATGGCAAAGGGCCGCCTTCCGCGTCCTTCATGATCCGCGTGTCGAGCACCATCGCGTCCTCGAACTCGGGCCACAGCGGCCACGCGAGCATGCGCGCGAGGTTACCGACGTCCTCCGGGCGGAATCGTTCACGCACCATCTCCGCGACCTCCTCGAGCAGCGTGTCGCGGCGCAGCGCCTCCCGGATTCCAGCCTGCCGGTCGAGGTCGCGCGCCCAGGTCCACGCCGCCGCCAGCACCGCCGCGTTGACGAGCACCAGCCCGAGCGTGAGACGCAGGCGAAGGCTCATCGGAGCGGATTCACTGGGCCTTGCCGAACTCTCCGAGCAACTTGAAGATCGGCAGGAACAGCGAGAACGCGATCGCGCCGACTAGCACCGCCATGATCACCAGCATGACCGGCTCGAGCAGGCCGAGCAGGTCATTGAGGCGCCGTGTGTAGATCTCTTCGTAAGAGGATCCGACGCGCATGCACATGCGATCGAGTTCACCGGTTTCCTCGCCGACTTCGACCATCGAGACCACCACGTCGTCGAAATGACCGCTGGACCCGAGCGAAGCCGCGATCGACTCCCCTTCCCGCACCTCTTCCCGCACCGTCTCCAGCGTTTCCCGGTAGACCTCGTTGGTGAGCGCGCCGCGCACGATCTTGAACGACTCGAGGTGCGGCACGCCGCTGCCGATCAACGTGCCGAAGGTGCTCGCGAATCGTGAGACCTGCGACTGCTCGGTCAGCGAGCCGATCAAGGGCAGCTTGAGCAGGAGCGCGTGATTGCGGCGCCGGTAGCCGTAGGACCTGCGCATCAGCAGCCCGTGGAGGATGCCGAGCAGGATCGGCACGCCGATCACGAAGTACCACCACTTGGTCATGAACTCGCTCACCGCGATCATCACCGCGGTCAGCGCGGGCAACTCGAGGTTCATGTCGCGGAACAGATCCGCGAAGGTCGGGATCACGAAGATCATCAACACCGTGATCACCGTCACCGCGATCACCGCGATCACGGTCGGATAGGTCAGCGCGCTCTTGGTCTTGGCGCGGATCTCTTGCGCGCGCTCTTGGAAGTCGGCCAAGCGGTTCATCACTTGGTCCAACACACCGCCGGCCTCGCCGGCGCGCGCCATGTTCACGTAGAGCTCGTCGAAGACCTCCGGGTTCTGCGCCAGCGAATCGGAGAGGGTCTGGCCCTCCTCCACCATGTCGCCGGTGTCGAGCACCGCGTCACGGAAGCGTCCGGCCGGCCACTGGTCGGCGAGAATGCGCAGGCTGCGCAGGATCGGCAGGCCGGCTTGGGTCAGCGTGGAGAGCAGGCGCGTGAAGCGCACCACGTCCTTCAGCGGCACCTTGCGCTTGACCTTGACGGTGTCCTCGCCGCCGCCGGTATCGGCGCGTGCGGCCGGTCGAGCCGCGGTCGGCGCCTTGCGTTGAATCCTCGCCATGTTCGCTTGCGCCGTGCTCAGCCAGAGTGGGTTCCGCGGACGACTTCCTCGAGAGTGGTGCCGCCCGCGCGCGCCAACTCGAGACCGCGTTCGCGCAGGGTGCGCATCTTCCGCTTCCGCGCCAGCTCGCGCAAGGCCAGGGTGCTGGGGTTACGCAGGAACTGCTCTTTGAGGTCGGCGTCCAAGGTCAAGATCTCGTAGATCGCGATGCGGCCCGCGTAACCAGTCCAGTGGCAGGAATCACAGCCGCGGCCGCGCCGGAAGGGCTCCGCTCGCACGAGGCCGGCCTTGAGCAGCCACTCTTCCTCGGGCTGGTATTCCTCGCTGCACTTCTCGCAAACCCGTCGCACCAGGCGTTGCGCAACGATGCCTTCGATGGTCGCTGCGAGTAGGAAAGGTTCCACGCCGAGGTCCACCATCCGCGTCACTGTCGAAGGAGCGTCGTTGGTGTGCAGGGTGGAGAGCACCAGGTGGCCGGTCAGCGAAGCCTCGACGGCAATCTGCGCGGTCTCCGGGTCACGGATTTCGCCAACCAGAATGATGTCCGGATCCTGGCGCAGCATGGTGCGCAGCACGCGCGAATAGTTGACCCCGATCTCATCGTTGACCGGCACCTGCACGATGCCGTCGAGGTCGTACTCGACCGGATCTTCGACGGTGAGAATCTTCTTGTCCGGATCGTTGACGCGGTGCAGAAGCGAATACAGCGTGGTGGTCTTGCCGCTGCCGGTCGGTCCCGTCACCAGCACGATTCCGTGCGGAAGCCGCGCGTAGCTGTCCAGGATGTCGAGTTCCGGGCCGGTGAGCCCGAGTTTGGTCATGTCGAGCTGCAAGTTGCGCCGGTCGAGCACGCGCAGCACCACGCTCTCGCCGCCCTGCGTCGGCACCGTGCTGACCCGTAAATCGATGCGGTTGCCGTCCACGTTCATCTCGATGCGCCCGTCCTGCGGCATCCGCGTTTCGCTGATGTCGAGATTCGCGAGCACTTTCACGCGGGAGACGATCGCGGTCGCGAGGTGCGCGGGCGGCGGCTCGATCTCGAACAACACGCCGTCGGCGCGCATGCGAATGCGGAACTCGCCTTGATAAGGCTCGAAGTGCACGTCCGCGGCGTGATCGCGAACCGCGCGCGAGAGGATGCTCTCGAGCAGGCGCACGATCGGCGCCGACTCGCTGACTTCCGAGATCGCCGCAGCCTTGGCTTCGGCCTGTTTCCGGTAGGACTTCTCGACCACGTCGCGCAGCGCCGACGGCGACGACAACGCCGCCTTGATGCGGCAGCCGGTGATCGACTCGAGGTCGGCAAGCAGCGGCAGCGAATCCGGATCCGCGACCGCGATATGCAGCACCTTGTCGACAACGCGCAGCGGCAGGGCGCCGAAGGCGCGCGCGGTGGCCGGGTCGAGCAAGGCGAGCGCGTCCTCGGTCGGCTTGAGGTCGGCGGCCTGCAACCATTCGAGGCCTTGTTGCACCGCGAGCGCGCGCCCGAGATCGTCCTCGGTGATCGTGCCCTTGAGCAACAGCACCTGTCCAAGCCGCGCACCGGTGCGTTTTTGTTCGGCCAGCGCGGCCTGCAACTGCCCCATCCCGATCACGCCGAGGTCGACGAAGATCTTCCCGATCAGCTTGCGCTCGGCCATGTCGCTTCGCTCCCGCTCAGTGGGTCTGGGTGGACGGCGCGCCGCCGCTGAATCGTTGACGCAGATCACCCGGGAGTTGCGCGAAGGTCAGCGCGGTTTCCTTGGTGATGGTTCCGTCGTTGGCGAGTTCGAAGAGGTGGTCGTCCAGCAGTTGCATGCCGAGACGCTTCTGCGTTTGCATCACCGACGGGATCTTGAAGGTCTCACCTTTGCGGATGTGGTTCTCGATCGCCGAGTTGCGAATCATGATTTCGAAGACGGCGACGCGGCCCTTGCCGCTAGCTTTCGGCACCAGCACCTGCGATACCACCGCCTGCAGCGAGACCGCGAGTTGCGCGCGCACCTGCTCCTGCGACTCCTTCGGGTACTGGTCGATGATGCGGTCCATGGTGCGCGCGGCGCCAGTGGTGTGCAGGGTGCCGAACACCAAGTGGCCGGTTTCCGCAGCCGTGATGCCGGCGGCGGTGGTTTCCAAGTCGCGCATCTCGCCGAGCAGGATCACGTCAGGGTCTTGACGCAGGACGCGGCGCAAGCCTTCGCTGAAGGACGAGACGTCGTCGCCGACCTCGCGCTGGTTGATCACCGACTTCATCGATTCGTGAAGGAACTCGATCGGGTCCTCGAGCGTGACGATGTGGGTCGAGCGCTGGATGTTGATCTCGTGGATCAGGGCCGCCAGCGTCGTGGTCTTACCCGAGCCGGTCGGACCGGTCACCAGGATCAAGCCGCGCGGCAGGTGCGCGAGCGCGCGCAGCACCGGCGGCGCGCCGATCTGGTCGAAGGTCAGACGGCTCTGCGGAATGCGGCGACACACCATCGCGTAGGTCTGCCGCTGCCTGAACACGTTCACGCGGTAGCGGTCATCGCCGTGTTCGATCGCGAAGTCGCAGGAGCCGAGGTTGTCGAGGTCCGACCGGCGGTTCGGCGGGACGATCGGCAACAGGATTTCCTCGGTGTCCTCGGGCGAGAGCACGCCGTCTTCGATCGCGACCAGCGAACCTGAGACGCGCATCATGGGCCGACGAAAAGCGCCGAGGTGGAGGTCGGAAGCATCTACTTCCGCGATGGCGCAAAGCCAGTGATCGAGGCGTGAGCCGGGTTCGACGTGGGGCATGATCAGGAAGTGCCGGGACCGGCAGGAGCAGTGGACGGAGCGACGGCAACATCCGCCTCCTCGACGGACGCGGCAGCCTCGGACTTGATCTTGGTCACGCGCAGCAGCTCGGACACGGTGGTCAAGCCGGCGCGCACCTTGTCGGCGGCGTCATCGGCCAACCTGCGCCAGCGGTCGGACTTCGCGGCCGCCGCGACGAAGGCGCCGCCGTCGGAGGACTGGAACAAGGTCTCGCGTAGCGAATCATCGAGGTCGAGCCACTCGTAGACCCCGACGCGCCCTCGCACGCCCGTGCCGTTGCACACGCGGCAGCCGCGGCCGCGCTTCAGCATGGCGCCCTCGGGCAGATTCAGCACGCGGCGCTCAAGCGCATCGGCCGGTTCGTCGGCCGCGCACTCCTGGCAGATGCGCCGCACCAAGCGCTGCGCGAGCACGCCTTGCAGCGAAGTGGCGATCAGGAACGGCGGCACGCCCATGTCGAGCAGGCGCGTGACGGCCGAAGGAGCGTCGTTGGTGTGGACCGTGCTGAACACGATGTGTCCGGTCAAGGACGCCTGGATCGCAACTTCGGCGGTTTCTTTGTCGCGAATCTCGCCGACCAACACCACGTTGGGCGCCTGACGCAAGAAGGCGCGCAACACGCGTGAGAAGTTGAGGCCGATGTGCGGGTGAACCTGCACCTGGTTAATGCCGCGAATGCGGTACTCCACCGGATCCTCGACGGTGAGGATCTTCTTGTCCGGCCGGTTCAGCGTCTGCAACGCCGCATAGAGCGTGGTGGTCTTGCCGGAACCGGTCGGGCCGGTCACCAGAAAAATTCCGTTCGGCCGCTCGATCACGTCGCTGAACCAAGCCAGCGAAGCCTTGCTCATGCCAAGTTGTTCGAGCGAGATCAGGTTCGCCTCGCGGTCGAGCAAACGCATCACCACGCTTTCGCCGTGGTTGGTGGGCAGCACCGACACGCGCACGTCGAGGTCGCGGCCGCCGGCTTTGAACGCGATGCGGCCGTCCTGCGGCCGACGCTTCTCGGCGATGTCGAGCCCCGCGTTCACCTTGAGGTGCGAAACCAGGGGCGCGAAGACTTCCGTCGGATGCTCGGCGGCGATGTGCAGAGCGCCGTCCACGCGGTAGCGAATGCGGACGCGGTCGGCGAAAGGCTCGACGTGGATGTCCGAGGCGCGTTGCTCCACGGCCAGCTCGAAGGTGCGGTGCACCAGGCGCACGATCGGCGCTTCGTCGCCGTCTTCGGGTCCGCGCGGGCTGCCGGATGCTGCGCCGGGCTTCGCTGCTTCGCCGTAGACCCGCAGCAAGGACTTACGCAAGGCTTCAGGCGCGGCGAGCGCCAGGGTCACCGGGCGGTCGAGCAGGAAGCGCAGCGTGTCGACCACGACCACCTTCTCGGGGTCAGAGACCGCGACGATGATCTGACCGTCCTTCTCGGCGACCGGCAGCGCCTCCAACTCCCAAGCGGCCCCCGCATCGAGCAGGGCGGTCAGGCGCTCCGGCGGCGTGCGCTCGGCCAGATCCACGAAGGGCAAGCGCGCGAGTTTGGCCTGCGCGCGCGACAAGGTGACTTCGTCGGTGGCGCGCTGATCGAGCAGCACCTTCGCCAACGGCGTGGATCGTTGCGTGACGACCGTGCGCGCAGCCCGAAGCTGCTCTTCGCTGATCGCACCCTGCGCGACGAGAATTTCCCCTAGATCCCTGCTCAACGCGGCTCCTGCACGCGGATGTTGACGATCATTTCGTGAGTCGCCAACTCCGCGCCGTCAGGATAGGAAATCCTCAGGGTGCCGGAGTATGCGCCGGGCGCAGTTTCTGCCGGTAGCGTGCAGCGCACCAGCCAGCCTTCCGGCAAGTCCGCGTCCGCGGGCAGCCGCTCGACCTGCACGCGCAGCACCGCGGTGGCGTCGCCGAGGATCTCCGCGCTCGGCTGAGGCAGCTGAATCTCCGGCAGCGAGGGCCGAATCTTCACGCCGCGCTCGTGCTGCTTGCCGAAGGGCACTCCGACCAACTGTACACGTTGATCGGGCGCGTAGGTGGCCGGTCCGACCACCTTCCACGAAACCAAGATCTCCAAGTCAGGGCCGACGTCCGTGCCGGCGCTCACGATCTGTTCGACCACGCCGTGCGGAGCGCTGCCGTCGAGCGTGAAGCGGTAGCGGCGGGCAAAGCCGGTGGCGCCGCCGTCGGAGGACACCACACCGAGGTCCTCGATGCGCAAGCAGGGCGGTACCTTCTGCCAACCCCTCAGCTTGAATTCGCGCGCGCAACGCACCAGCACTTCGCGGGTCTGCGCCTGAGCGTTCAACGCGGAATCCACTTGCTTGCCGAACACCACCTGGATCGGCTCGATCACGAACAGCGGTTGCACCACCGTGCGCAGCTCCGCGCGTGCCGGGGAGTTGAGCATGGAACCTCGCACGCTGATCGAGACGATCTGCTCGTGGAGGCGCCGTTCCGGGTGGTAGTTACCGCGCACCTCGCCGCGCGTCCCCGCCGGGAGCAGGATTTCCTCCTGGCCGGCGTGCGCCGTCAACGACTCCTCCTCGGCGCTGGGCGCCGCGCCGGTCGCCGGGATCTTCTTCTGCGCGAGCAGCAGCACCTCACCGTCCACCACCAGACTCACGTCGGTGCAGCCGCAGGAGACTTCGAGCGAGTCCAGCCTCACCGCTTCGCCGCCCTCGACCGTGAACGGCAGCGTGAACGCGCGATCTTCGTATTGATGAAGAATTCCTAGGTCGAGGCGATCCGTCTCGAAGCGCAGCGTGCTGCCGGTCTGGCGGCTGCAGGCCGTCAGCATCAGGAGCGTGGTGAAGGTCGCGACTCTTCTCATCCGCGCTTCTCACGCACCCGTGCGCTGATCACGAAGTCGCGCGAGGCGATGCCGGAGTCGGCCGGATAGATGAGTTTCAGGGCGCCAGAGTAGGACCCGACCGGAGTGGTTCCGGGCATCGTCACCTTGACGCGCAGCAGACGGCCAGCTTCGATGACCTCGACTTCCGAAGTCAAAAACTTCGCCGCCTCGCCTTCGATCTCGATCTTCGGCGCGGGAATCTCAAGGCCGTCCATGCTCGCTTGGATCTCGACGGTGCGCGTGCGCTCTTCGCCCTGATCAGGGAAGCCGAACGCCAGACGATTGGTCGGCGTGTACTTGATCGGCCCCACCACCATCGCTGAAACCATGATGTCGAGGTCGTTGCCCATGGACGTGGCCGCAGCCGCCGAGGTCTGCATCGCGCCTTCAGGAGCATCGCCGCCGAGCGTGATGCGGAAACTCCGCGCCCATTCATTGAGGTAACCGGTGCTCGCGCCTTCGCCGATTGGTTCGATCTTCAGGCCGGGCGGTAAGCGGCGCCACTCGAGCACTTCGAAGGGCTCGCGGGCAACCACGCGGATGTCCTGGGTCGGACGCGGTCCTTTGCCCGGTCCCGCCAAGACTTCACCGAAGCGCACCTGGGGCGGCTTCACGTCGAAGGCCGGCCGGATCTTCACGTGCAGCTCCAACTTCTGCGGAGTGTCCGCCATGTTGCCGCGAATCGTGATCGTGGTGATCTTGATGCCGTTGTAGCGCTGCGAGTCGAAGGTGCCGATGACGGTGCCGCGGGCGCCCGGCGGAATCTCGCGTCCGAGCACGTAGCCCGGCGCTTCCTCGCCCGGCTTGGCTTCCCAGTCGGCGCGAATGCGCCCATCGGTGCAGCCACAGTTCGCTTCGATGTGCGTGATCACGACGGATTCGTCCCCATCCACGATGAAAGGGAACTCGAACTCCTGATGCTCGAATTGGTAGATCTCGCCGAGCTCGAGCCGATCCGATTCGAAGCGAAGTTTGGAAGGACTCAGGCCGTCGATGATGCCGGCAATGGACTCATCCGGCGCGGCAGGATCGAAGCCCTGGATCAGCGACGGTTCGCGGACTGGCTGCGCATCGCCGCTCAAGGGCGGCAAGGGTTGACCGGGCAGGACCAGCGCCCCGTCCGACGGCTCTTGCTGCTCCAGGCAGCCCGGCAGAGCGAGAATCAGGCAAGGAATCAGCGCGAAGATCGATTTCATGGTTTCACTCGGCTTGGACCACCCCGAGGAGGTGCACTTCTCGTTTGATCTCCTTCACCTCGCCGTTGAGGCGATGGCGAAGAAGAATCCGAACCCACCCAGAAAACTTCCCGGGAGGCAGGTCGTCCGGCAAGCTCAAGTCTATCCGATATCGGCTCAGAGCCTTGAGCACCCTAACCGATGTTTGAACGCCCTCCAGACCGTCCACGACGACTTCAGGCAGTTCGAGGGTCCCTTCACGCACCCCGACCTCGATCGCGGCGCTGACCGCTACGCCGGGATGGACGCGGCCGAGCATCAAGAGCTTGTGCGGGATCACGTAGAGCGGCCCCGCGATTTCCCAAGACACGGGAAGCCGCACGCTCCAGCCGTTGTCGGAACCCAGGTTCACGAAAGCGGCGTGCGGGCCCTCTTCCTCCGAAGCTTCCAAGGCTATTTCGATCTCGTGCTCCAGCGCGAGGCCGGCACTCGGCGCCCCGCGCACGATCACTCCGGGTGAGTCTGCCAGAGGCGCGCTCAATCGGAAGGGCTCGGGCCCGCGCACGATCACGCGCTGGCTCTGCTCGCTGAGCCCGTCCACCACGCCGAAGCGCAAGATTTTCGGATCGGCCTGAATCCAAGTGTCGAGAATCGAATCCACGCGCAGCACGATCGGCAAACCAGGACCTGCTCCGCGCAGCGTGACGCCACTCTGCTTGCGGCCGGAGAAGCCTTCGGTGCGGTATTCGGTGCGCAGGACTCCGTGCGCGCCGGCCGGCACCACTCCGGGCACGCGGAGCAACCGGTCACCGATCCAGATCTGTGGATCCAGACACCCGCAGGAGGTCACCATCTCGCCGATCTCGACCGGCACTGGCCCGTTCACAAAGGGGAACTCCAGAGCCACACTCGGTCCCGAGTACATGCGGCCGACGTCCGCCAAATCCGTCTCGAAATGCAGTCCCGGCTCCGACGGAGCGTCGCTGCAGGCAGCGAGCATGGCTGCCGTGAGCCACGCCACGCGAGTCCGTCGTTGCCCGGAGCCCTTCACCGCTTCAATATAGGGAGGTGCGGCACTCCGGTTCACTGCGTTCTCGATCCATGCCCGCCGTGGCGCTGTGTTTCAGCGTCCTCGCTGCGCTGCCCTCCTGCAGTTCCTGCCCGGAAGAAGCCGTCGAACTCACGGCGCATCCGGATTACAGCACGCCAAACCGCGCAGGGGCGTCATTCTTCGCTGCGGTCGGTTGCGACGATGCGCAGAGCGAGTACCGCGCCTTCGGCGAGCGGCTCAAGCAAACCCAAGGCGCGGATCTCGCCGGGTGGCTGCTGGTGCGAGACGCGGTGCGAGAGGAACTCGGCTTCGCGGTGGAGCAGGCGCATCGTCTGAGCGCCCGACGCGAAGAAGTCCGTGAAGACGGCGTGCTGGTGTGGTGGGGCGCGGTCGGCGCGGAGCGCGTCGGTCTCTTAATGCAGCAGCAGCACTTCGTCGAGATCTTCACCGACGACGGCCGCGAACTCGGTTTTCAGATCGGCAAGCCGCCGAGCGCGTGGCTGAAGATGGAAGGCAAACAACTGCTCATCGAAATGACCGCGGAGAACTCGGTTCTCCGCGGTCTCGATCCCGCGCGGGTGACGCGGGTGACGCTCGGCAGTGAATGGAAGATTGCCGACTGGCTCCTTCCACTCGAAGACTAGACTCCGGCCACCTTCTGGTAGG
>JAQBVK010000027.1 GCA_027623585.1 Planctomycetota bacterium | reverse complement strand
GGGCACGCGCAAGATTGCTTGATCCACCGCGCGCGCGATCTCGGCAAGATTGAGCTCCGCTGCGGCGCGGCCGGAGCTGGCCGTCACGCGCACGGCGACGTTGCCGCGCACGTAGGCGATCCACGCGAAGGCGCGCGTGCTCGCGCCGGAAGGGCCGGCGAAGCCGGCGTCGCCGGCCAGGATCCCGAGCTCGTGCACACTTGGCATGCGCTGATCCGACTGCAGCCCCGCGAGCCAATCCACCAGCGCCTCTTGCGCGGCGCGCGCGTCATCCGCCACCCAGGACTCGATCACGAAGGCGGGTGCGGCGTCTTTCTCGCCCGCGCGGCGGAAACTCCGCGTGAGCCGCCCGTCGGCGCTCTGCAGCGGATCGGCAGTCCAGCCGGGTAGCGTCAGAGCATTCGGCAAGCCTTGGCGGGCCGCACCCACCGGCCACGTGGCCTGCGCGTAACGCGTGCTGATTTGCGCCCGGTGCTGGAGTTCCAAAGGAGAAGTCTCGCGAGCTTGTTGCGCGGCTGCCGGAGCGGCGGCGAGGAGAATCGTGATGAACAAGGAAGGAAGATTCATGGCTTGGCTCCTTACTGCAGTCCCGGCAGGTTCTCGACGTTGGTGGTGACGTTGTTGGTCGAGGACAACTCGTTGTAGCCGCCGGTGCCGAACCACAGCCGCTGGACGTTCCAGCCCGGAATGCCCGGCAGCGCGGAGGCGTTGCCGTCTTCATCAAGTTGCATGCAAGAGTCCGAGACCGAGACCGCGCCGTCGTCGGTGACGATGTGGTGATAGGAGAAGCCGTGGCTGGAACCCCACAGGTTGAGCGTGTAACCCGGCGCTCCGATGCCCCAGATCGCGCGCAGATTCATGTTTCCGAGCCGCACCGGCCGCATGTTGGCTGCGCCCATCATCGAGAGCATGGTGGTGGTGGCTCCCATGTTGTCGCTGCAGTTCACGTACACGCCGGAGGCGTGAAAGTTCAGCAGCCGCGCGAGATTCATGTTGTTGGCGCCGAACACGTAGTAGTGCGTCGCGCCGCCGTCACCGCCGAGCGGATAGGCGTCGTACTTGACGCCTTCGATCGCGGTGGGAATGCCGCCGTTCTGGCCGAAGAAGCCCTTGATGTGCACCTCGGTCAGGCCGTGTTGATCCGCAGCGGCGAGCCCGAGCGTTTCCTTCCATGAAGAAATGTACTCGGTGACCTCGACCCACGGTCCGGTGTATTGCGTGCCGACGGCGCCGAGCTTGAAGAGCGGCGCGCCGAGCAGGGTGTAGAAACGGAGCGGAACGGTTTGCGTGCCCGGTACCGGGCGCCATTGGGGATCGCCGAGTTCGCGATACTCCCAACGGAAGGCCAGGTCTCGATCCGTGCGTCCGACCTCGCCCGG
Organism: Planctomycetota bacterium; assembly: GCA_027623585.1. Taxonomy (GTDB): domain Bacteria; phylum Planctomycetota; class UBA1135; order UBA1135; family UBA1135; genus JAQBVK01. The sequence continues at coordinate 13,245 of JAQBVK010000027.1, read as the reverse complement.
AAGCGCGTCGAGGTCGAGCAGCGCGGTGCCGCCAGGGACCGCTGCCGATGCGCCGGCGACGGCGTCGGCGCCATCGCATGCAACGCGGAGCTGGCAGCCCGGAACGGGGTAATTCGCGCCGGTGACCGCTCCGCTTCCGTTCACGGCGGTCGCGCCGAAAGTCAGTTCGATTCGCGGCCGCGCGCCCATCACGTAGGCCAGCGGATAGTTGTAAGTGGCAGCGTCGTAGTTGAGGCCGTCGAGTACTGGCGACGCGGTGCCGTCGTGCACCGCGACCGGTGCGCGCGCTGAGCCGTCGTTGTGATCCAAGTCCGCGAGTTCGCCGACGCGCGCGACGTTCAAGTACTCGTGGATCGCAGGCGTCGCATAGAACAGATACGACCCGCCTTTCATGAAGTAGACCATCTGAAACTCGTCGTCGATTCCAGGGCTGTCCTGCGCTTCGATCTCCGTGACGCCGAGCCGCACCAAGGTCAGCGGCTTCTCGATCGTGGGATAGCCGGCGGCGTGGACGCGCAACAGGTAATCACCGAGCGGCGCGCGGGTGCCGAAGTCGTCGTTGCCGCTCCATGACACGCGGGTTGCCGGTGAACCGCTGCTCAGCGTTCCTTGCCAGGGAGTCGCGATGACCGTGCCCGCGCGGAGCACTTCGACCGAAGCCGCGGCCGGCTGCGTCGCGAACAGCAAGCGGAATTCAATCCACGCCTCTCCGTTCTCGAGTTTGGGATCCGCGATGCGCGAAGCGCCGTCGCAAACGAACTCAGGCGGCCGAGCATTGGCCGACGCAGGTCCCGAGATCTGGCCGAGCGCAGGCGTGGCCAGAAGGAGCAGGGTGAGCGTGGTGCAGAACATGCCGACCCCTTCGATGGTGCCCGTGGAGTTCAACTGGTGGCGGACCCTTTGCGAGCTTGTCCGAGCAGGGTCCGGAGGTAGAGCTTGGTGGGACATTCCGGGTGCGTCCGGTCGAGGGCTTCCAGCAACTCGAGGGCCTCGGCATGGCGCTCGCGGCGGAGCAACTGCTCCGGCTCGCGCAATTTGCGGGTCAGGGACTTGTCGGCCTCCTCGCGGAGGGCTTCCGCCCGCTCTGGATCCGATTCGAAGGCGATGCGAGCGGGGGTGGCTTCCGCAGCTCGCAAGGCGAAAACGCAGCCCTCGGCGAGGCGGAGTTCCTGCCAATGTTCCAGCGAGCGGCCACTCCGCGGGCTGGGCGAGTTCTTGCTGAGCACTTTCTCAACGAATTCTTCCTGCTTCTCGCGCAAGAGCGCTCTCAGGATTTCGAAGCGTTCGCCGAGGCCAAAGGCTTGCGCCCCGGCGGCGAGGTCGTCGAAACGTTTCAATGCGGCAGGATCCGCCGGGTCTCGTGGGAGCGAGCGCTCCAAGTCCTTGAGCGCCTTGCCCAGCATTGCGCCAAGGGAAGGCTCGAGCGCGGCGGCGATGGCCGAGTCGAACTTCCAGCCCTCACAAAGCGCGAGCAGCTGAGCGAGCTCACCGACGGCGGTCGACTCTTGACCCTCCGACGCCGCCTCACGGATACGCGTGAGGACGATGGCGAAGTGCTTCCAAGCCAGTGTCGCGCCGTCGAAGAGATCGGCAGCGGGCTCGACCGGCCACGCCCTCAGAGCTTCGGCGAAGGTCGCGCGACGGCGCTCGCATTCTGCTCCGTCGTCTGGGGGATAAGGGCGCCAGAGTGGATCGCCAACGAACACCGCTTGCCACGAAAGCAATTGCGAAGCGGCGACCGCCGCCTCCCCGAAGGTCCAGCCGCTCGCGATGCGATCCCAGAACACTCCCTCATAAGGGAAACCCAGGGTGTAAGGCTCGAAGACTGTGCCCCAGGTGGCGGTGGCGCCCCATTGAAGCAAAGGTGCCACCCAATTCGCGGCGGGATCGCGCAAAGTGTGAGCGGCGAACGAATGCAGATGCACAGCAATGCTGCCGGTGCGTAGGCGCGGCGCGCCGCTCCAGGCTCCGGGACTGCCGGCGTACCAGCCTTGGTAGTGAAGCACGGTGCGGCCTCCGAGATCCACCACGGCGGCGAGGTCATCCGTCGAGAACGCCACGCCGAGGCGCTCCCAACTCGCGCGCACGCCGCGCATGTGGACGTCTCGTTGACCGTATCCATCTTCCTCGTCCGTGAGTCCGCGGGTGTCGAGAAAGGAATCACCCGTCCCGCCGAAGAGTTCGGAGAGGACCGCCTTGGCGGGCAAGGCGGCTGCGGTCGCCGGGTCCGGACCATCGAGGCGAATCACTCCGAGCACCCGATCCTCACGGGAAAGAGGCGTCGTGCGGTCGAAGAGAGGCGAGGAAAACCATCCCGAATGATCGACGAGGTCCCGGCGCAGCAGCGCGAGTTCACTGTCGACCGAAGCCTCGTTGCGATCGGTGCCCGTGCGCCGGTCGCCGTCAAAGCCAACCTGCTCCTGAACGCCGAGCGGCACGCCGTACACCGGAATGATCCACAACACTTCCGCGCCGGCGTCGCTCTCCAAGTAGGCGCGCAGTGGAGTGGCGATCTCGCGCTCATAGGCGGCGCGCGAGATCAATTCCTCGGTGGGAGCATCGATCACGAACTCGGGCGCGTCGGGAAGACCGTGCCACGCGCGCCATTCGGCCACGACCTGGGCTCCCCCGGGCACGTTGCGATTGCGCAGCAACAGGATTCCCGGATCGCTTTGCGCGAGCATCAACAGCAGGGAGGTGATCACGGAGTCAGCGGGATGCGCTCTCCGAGGCCGGGCAGAAACTCGAGGCGTAACTCGTTGGCGAGCAGGCCCAGACTTTCGCGGAGGGCGCGGAGTTCAGCGGGTTCCGCGCAGAACACGGCCGGAACCAGCATGAAGTCGCGCCGCTGCGCGTTCTCGGCGCGCAGACGCTCGATCACGGCGCGCGCGGAATGTTCGTCGTCCCCGAAGGCGATGCGTAGACGATGGAAGCGACTGCGCGCTTGCAGCACGTCGGGCTCCTCGAGTCGCTGCCAAGCGGCGATCTCCTCCTCTTCGGTGTCATCCGGCAGCACCAAGATCGTGGTGCCTCCGAAAGCGCCGCTGGAGAGCGGGAGCCGTGTTCCGTCGGCGAAGTCGGCCGCGCGGATCTCCAAGGAGGGGGCCGTGGCGACGTCTTCAGCGCGTACACGTCGCGCGAGGACACGGGCGGCAAAGCGCGCGCGTGGAGCCGTCGGCGCCGCGGCCAGCACTTGTTCCGCTGCAGCGTGGCGTGAAGACGGCGCCAACCCTAAGGCCTCGCGCACGGCTCCCGATTGCAGTTCTTCGGTTTCGATCAAGCTGGCAGGCCAGGCGGCGAGCGTGGTTTGGAGCCGCAAGGACGGATCCTGTTCCGCGTACGGACGCCATCCGTCGATTGCCGCGGCCTCTGCCCAGAGTCGAAGTACGCGTTCAGGGCGGTCACTCGGCAGCGAGTCGGGCAAGGCCACGAAGCCGAACTCATCTTGCGCGCGGGGCGCGAAGGCGAGCGTCGTGAACGATTGCTCACGCAGACTGCGGGCGGCGAGGATCGCCATCGTGGCGCCCGCGCCCTCGCCGCCGAGGACCACGCGGCTCGCGTCGAGCCGCAAGCCGGGGATCAAGGCCTCTTCGAGCGCCCGCGCCAGCGCCGCGGCGGCGAGCCCGCCTCCGGCCGGCGCCGATCCGGGGAAATACCAGCGGCCTGCAAGGATTCCATCTTCCCCTAAATAGGGGAAGGAAGGTTCCATGGCGAGGATGGCGGCCTCGCTGCCGAGTTCCGGCTTCCACAGCCTCAACGCATCCTCGGCGGTCTGACCGTCGTCGCAGAACCACACCAGGAGCGGCAGCGGCGCGTCGAAGTGGGGAGGAGTCTGCAAACGCCAGCGGTGCTCGCGCGCGACGTTCACGGCGCGCACGCCGGAGTCGGAACTGCGCGCGCGAGCTTCCACCAAGACCAGCAGGTCGGATTCGGGCGCGTAGCCTTCGGGCCGCGCGCCGGCGAGGTCCGAGGTCGGTTCGATGGCCACGGTGAGGATTCGCGCGGAAGGCACGCGCTCGCTCAACTGCCACACCGTGCCCTGCCAATAGGCGGAGTGAAAGCCGCCGTTCACGTGGACGACTAGGCGGCGCGGGTCTTCACGCAGGGCGCGCGCGACCGAATCGGACATGGTGTTGTCCCAGAGGTTTTGTCCGTCGAACAGGCGATCGTCGCTGCCCCCCATGCCGAGCGCGCCATGCCCGAGCGTGGCCTGCTCGACGCGCAGCCAGTACTCGGGGGGATTTTCGATCAAGCGGTCGGGGACCATGGCGCGTTGATCCGGTGCGAGTGCGTCGAGCGCTTCCTGCCCACCGCGTCCGAGCGTGCGACGCAGCGCCGCCGGCAAATTGGACGCGATCACCGGAATGCCGTTGGCGCGCGCGAATTCAACCATCGGTCGATAGTCCGTGCGATAGTTCGGCCAAGGGCGCGCGCTCTGCAGAAACTCCGCCTCGCTCGATGCTCCGCGTAGGTAGGCGTCCAACGCCGGCTGTACGTCGCGTTCGAACATTTCCATCGCCAGTGCGATGCGCCCGCCGCGTGCGTCGGAGAGCGCGCGCAGCAGCGCCAACTCGGTGTCGTGGGTCAGGCGGTCAAGGTGGTTCTCGCCGAGGAACACCGCGTCGGCGCGCGCGAGGCGCCGGACGGCTTCGTCCCATCCGATTTCTTCCGCGGTGCGTCCATCGAACACGCGCGAGGCGCGGAACAGCAGGCCATCGTCGCTGCTGGAGAGCGCAGTCTTAGGTGCAGGCGCGGCGCAGGCGGCGGGGAGCAACGCGAGCGTGACGGCGAGCGGAAGAAGTCGGGGCACCCGCCGATTCTAGGCGCAGCCTAATGCGGATAGAGCGCTTGCTTCAGGCAATAGACCGAGCCGCCCGACTTTTGGAACTCGGAGGTGTCGATCGGCATCGGCAAGAAGCCGTGCTCCTTTAGCACTCGCTCGGTGGCTGGATTGCCACGCGGCAGCAGCACGTGCCGTCCGTCCGGACAGTGAGCGTTGCCCGCGAAGTTCATCGCTTCGCCGCGCGGGACCTCGACCGCACGGCGGAATGCCGCGCGCAGCAAGGCCAGACCTTGCGCGTTGAAGGCTTCCGCCACGTAGAGGCAGGAATGCTCATCGAGGGCGGCGAGCGCCGTGTCGAGGTGATAGAAACGCGGATCCTTCAATTCGTAGAGCAGCACGTCCAGCTCCGGATGCGTGTCGGCAATCGCCGCCCACGCGGCTCGTTCGCTGCGCGACCCGACTCCGGCGTGCAACAGATGGCGGCCAGGATGCGGAATGCCGTCGCCGCCGCCTTCAAAGCGCGTGACGTGTTGCGGCATCTCGCGCAGCTCCACGCCGTGTCGCTCATACCAACGGCGGTGCTGCGCGGTCTCGCCGCGGCGTGAAGCATGCGTCATGCGCGCCAACCACGCTTCCGAGCCGTCCGGCAGCGGCAGCATGAGGCTCGGATTCGCGGCGAAGCAGAGGTCGGCAAGCCCGCTTTCGGGTTCGAGCACTTCGACGCGTTGGCCGAGCGAGGCATAAGCGCCGGCGAGGAGCAGCCATTGCGCGCGCGCAGCGTCCGCATCCACTCGATTCGGCTCTCCACGCGCTCCCGCCATGTGCGGGTTGTGAACCTCGAGCACCGCGAAGTCGGCCGGATCGGCAAGCAACACGCCGAGGGATGCGGGGACGCGGAGGCAATCCTCCGTGCGGCGCGGCCACTCCGACAGGCGCTCGTACAAGCTCACGGCTTACATTACGTCGCGTCGTTCCGCGCAGCGAGCCGCGAGCAGCAGGAAGGTGACGGTCGCAACGACCAGAACTACGATGCTCAAGAGCGGTGTCGGAGGATCGACGACCGGCGGAAAGATGCCGCTGAAGGTGTCTCCGGCCACCCCGCACCAGGAGCGCGCGAGGCCAAAGAGGTAATAGTGAAGCGAAGTTTCGCGCAGCGAGCCGGGCGAGGAACCGACCAGGACGCCCCAGCCGATCAGCAGGGCGGCTGCCCACAGGATCGCGCGGCGCGTCCAGACGCCGAGGAACACGCAGATCGCGCCATAGGCCAGGCCGCCCAGCGCGAGGGTGCCGAACAAACCGAAGGCAGCAGAGAGCCAGCGTCCTGGCGGCGCCGCATCGGTCACGATCGCTCCGAAGGCGGCGGGCACGAAGGCGGCGGCGAAGAAGACCAGCAAAGTCGCGGACACGCCTCCGAGATACAGACCGAAGATCGGCATCCAGCGCGGGGCCGGGCGTGTGTAGATGTAGCCGACCGCGCCTTTCTCGTAGAGTTCGCCGATCACCGGCAGCATCGTCATCATGGTGACGAAGGGCGTGACGAAATACAGGCAGATCGGAACGATGTACTTCAAGTAGAGATCGAATTGCCGCGTGGGGTCATCCCCGAACGCGACGTCGAGCACCAGATTCAGCGTCGGTAGCAGCGCGATCGCCAGCGCGCCGAGGAAGCGCACGCCGCCGACGCGACGGCGCAAAGAATAGGAAAGCATCGCGCGAATGGCGGGGTTCATACACTTTCCTCCAAGAGGAGGGCGAACAAGGTTTCGAGATCCGCGTCGTCGATTTCCATCGAGTGGATCGCGCCGCTCGCGCCGCTGGTCGCAAGGCGTTCGAGCAAGGCCGGGAGCTGGCGAGTTTCCAGATGGACGGCGCCGGAGGGGTGCGTGGTGACACCGGACGCGATGCCCTCGGCCAACGCAGCTGCCGCCATCGCCGCGAGTCCGACGCCTTCCAGTCGCACACGGCGCGGGCGCAGGTCCACGAGTTCACGAATCTCTGCGAGCAGGCCCTCGGCTAGCAAGCGGCCGTGATGCAGCAGGACCACTCGCTCGGTCACCGCCTCGACCTCGTGCAGCACGTGCGAGGCGAAGACCACGGTGCGCCCACTTGCACCCCACGCGCGCACCAAGTCGAGCGTCGAGCGTCGGCTGACCGGATCCATGCCGTTCAGCGGCTCATCGAGCAGCAGAAGTTCCGGTTCGAACAAGAGCGCCTGCGCGAGTTTCACGCGTTGGCGCATGCCCTTCGACATGCCGGAGAGTTTGGTGTCCGCGCGATCGGTGAGGACGACGCGGTCGAGCGCGCGATCGGCGAGATCCTTGGCCTGCTCCGATCCGGCGCCGCCCAGCATGGCGAGCATGCGCAGGAAGTCCACTGCGCGTTCGCTTTCGAAGTGAGTGTCCTCGCCGACGGCGTAGCCGACGCGCCGGAAGACTTCATACCGATCCGGCCGGTCCATGCGCTTGCCGAAGACTTCGACCCAGCCGCGGTTGGGGGAGATCAAGCCGGTGGCCAACCGCATGAAGGTCGACTTGCCGGAGCCGTTGGGACCGAGCAGACCGGCCACGCCGGCGCCGATCTCCAGGGTGATGCCCGAGAGGCCCTGGACCTCGCCGTACCAGCGGCAGAGGCCGTCGCAGCGGATGGCGGGGGCGCTCATCCGACCAGGACGCGGCGCCGCAGTTGGCGCCAGAGAATCAGGAAAGAAATCACTCCGATTCCGATCATCACGGCGAAGGCCAATCCGGCGGGCGCCATCTGGTCTCCTCTCACGGTTTGCGGGACGCCGAGACTGGCGGTACAGATCGCGTCGACGTTGCCGAGGAAGGAAATTGCGAGGAAGTTCGCGTTCTGGGTCGAGTGATAGAGGCTCTGGCCGAGCACTCCGAAGAAGATGAAGAACACCACCAGGAAGATGTTCGCGCCGGCCGCGCTTCGGGTCACGGTTGCAGCGGCTTGCACCAAGAGCGAAAGGGACAGCGCCACCAAGATCAGCGCGCGCGCGAGTCCGAACGGAACGTGCCCGACCACGTCGAGGTGGGATGACGGCGCGGTCGAGACGTCGCTGAACCAGACCAACAGCAAGGGCAGCAGGGTCGCCGCCAGCAGAAAGCCGGCGTAGGCAGCAGTGCGGCCGAAGATGTAGCCGAGCGGGGTGATCGGGCGCGAGAAGTAAGACTCCAGCGCGTTGGTCTTGAGATCGCTGGCCACGAGTTCGGAGCCGAACAGCACCGACAGCGGCATCAAGACGGGGAACACGAAGACGTAGAGGAATCCCAAATAGAGCCGCGCGTCGACGCGGAAGGCACCGCCGTCTTCGCTGATGGCTTCGCCGACGCGTTCGGTCATGCCTCGCCATTCCGGAATCATCTTGTTCAGAATGTAGAAGAAAACCATCATCCCGAACGCCGTCATCACGCTCAGCACGGTGATGCGCTTGACCCACACGGAACGCCAGCCGCGGCGCAGCGTGGCCGACATCAGCGGCACCCAAGCCGGGCGACGCAGGCGCGGCCCTTCGTACTTCGAGTAGGCGGTGGCGCGGAACGCCATCAGGCTGCAGCTCCTCCCGCGTCGCCGCGGGTTTCGAGGGCTTCGAGGAAGGCGTCTTCGAGCGAACGCGCGGCCGGGCGCAAGGCGAGCACCGTGCACGAGGCCGCCATGGCGAGCGTGAAGACCTCGCCGGGGTCGACGATGCCCTCGACGCGCGTGATCACGAACTCGCCGTCAACCTTGCCGGGTTCGACCGAAAGGCCAGCGGCTTTCGCGCGCTCGGCGAAGGCTTGGACTCCGTCGCCGGAGACGCGCACTCGCTTCGCGCCGCGCGCTGCGGCCGTGAGCTCCGCCAAGGGCGCGGTCTTCACCAGGCGTCCACGGTCGAGCACCCAGACGTGGTCGCACAGACGCTCGACGTCCGGCAGCAAGTGGCTGGCGAGGATCAAATGTTTGCCGTACTCGGTGCGCACCCGGTAGATCAAGTCGAGCATTCGGCGCCGGCCCTGCGGATCGAGACCGTTGGTCGGCTCGTCGAGGAACAACACGTCGGGATCGTGCACCAGCGCAGCCGCCAATTTGTAGCGTTGCCGCATGCCTACCGAGTAGGTGCCGACCTCCCGATAGCGCTCCTCGCCGAGACCGACGAAGTGCAGCATGTCGTGCGCGCGCATCATCGCTTCTTGGAAGGGGATGCCGCAGATCTCGGCGAAGTGCGCGAGCCCGCGCACGCCGCTCAAGCCGCCGATGTAGGAATCGCGCTCCGGCATGTAGCCGATGCGCCGGCGCAGTTGCTCGCCGACGTGCCGCGCTTCTTCACCGAGCAAGGTGACTGAACCGGAGGTGGGCGGCACCAAGCCGAGGATCGCCCGCAGCATCGAAGACTTGCCGGCGCCGTTCGGACCGAGCAAGCCCAGTCCGCCGCCGGGAAACTCTGCCGTCACGCCCGCCAGCGCGGTGTGCGAACCGTAGCGGACCACCAAGTCCCGCATCGCAAGTACCGGGGAGGTCATCGCGGCAGCGGCAGGAGGATGCGGCGGTCGGTGCCGGCGGCGAGTTCGCCGAGGAGTTGCTGGAGCATGGTTTCGCGCAAGGAGCGCTCGACTTGCGGACGCGCCCGTTCCAGATCCACGATGCCACTGACCACGACGGCTTCGATACGAACCAGATACGCCCAGCGCGAGGTCATGATCGGACCGCGCAGGAGCATGCCTTCGGGCTGACGGAAGCCGAGATCCATGAACAGTGCGCGCAGGAATCCCTCTTCGAGTCGGTCGGTCATGCCGCGGTTCAGAATGCCGATGCGGCCGCCGCGCCCGCGCGTCACCGGATCTTGCGAGTGCTCCTTGACGGCGTCTTCCCACTCGAGTTCGCTGGCCTGCAATTTGTGGCCGACCCCGTCGAGCAGTTCCCAGAGATCGCGTCGATCCTTCTCTGAGATCGCGGCGCCTGAGGCGGGATCGAACAGCGGCACGCGGATCCAAGAGACTTGGAGTTGTCCGAAGAACTCCGGCACCGAGCGCAGCATGTGTTGGCGCAGCACGCTCGCTCCGAAGCCGCTGGGCTGGAGGGCGATTAGCCGGGCGCGATTGGAGATTTCGACGCCCGCCCGAGCCAGCGCGGCGTCGGCGTCCTTGGGCATGCTTCGATCGGCTGCCCACGCCAAGGCTTCGGCGCGGAGGGCTTCGACCGCAGGCGCTGCGTGGCCCTCCTCATTCAACATCAACTCATCGCTGAAGGCGCGAAGCTGGTCGAGGAAGATCGGCGAGTCGAGATAGAGCCGGAGGTAGCCGGCATCCGCCTCGAGCGCGGGGAGCAGGGTGGCGTCGGTCGCGGCGACGCGATCGAGCACTTGCCGAACGGTGAAACTTGCCTCGTTCTGACGCAGCACGACCGCGTCAAAAAGCGAACTTTCCGGTTCCTGCGTCGCAACGCAGAGCAGGAGTAGCGGGATTGTCGTAAGCACGCGAGTCGTGAGCGGGCGACGGGTCTTCCGCCATCGTAACCTTCCCACCGGTGCCGGTTGCATCCCGCATGCTCGCGCGGCTCAGCGCGCGGATCGACTCCTCCATGTCCGCAGGGAAGGCGCGCGCCTTCTTCGCGCCCGGTCGCGCCAATTTGCTCGGTGCGCATCTGGACTACAACGGCGGCTGCGTGATGCCGGTCGCGCTCTCGAAGGGCACTTACGCGGTGGCGGCGCTACGCGCAGACGGTCTGCTGGTCGCCGAATCCGAGCAGTTTCCCGGCGAGCGGGTGGAGGTGCCGCTGCGCGAGCTCGCGCCCGGCCGCACTCAAGGATGGTCCGCTTATCTCGAGGGCGCGCTGTGGACCGCGCAAGAGGCCTGGGGGCGCTTGCCGGGCATCGAGTTGCAGGTCGCAGCCGACCTGCCGATGGCGAAGGGTTTGAGCAGTTCGGCCAGCATCGAGTGCGTGGTGGTGCGCGCGGTCGCTGATCTGCTCGGCGCGCGAACCGGAGAGGACGAACTGATCCGGCTCGCGCACGCGGCGGAGACCCGCTACGTGGGAGTGCGTTGCGGAATCCTTGACCAAACCGCGATTTTTCTCGGTCGCGAAGACTCGGTGCTGCACTTCGACTGCACCGAACTCACCCGCGAGCATCTTCCGCTCGACGGCCGGAAGGCCCTCGTCGCTGTGGTGGACACCGGAACGGCGCGCGGGCTGGCGGCTTCCGCGTTCAATCAACGCGTCGCGGAGTGCACCCGCGCGCTCGCGATGCTGCAGGAGATCATGCCCGGCGTGGCTTGCCTGCGTGACGTACGCAGGGCTGATTTCGAGCGTTCCGCCAGTTCTTTGCCCGTCGTGCTGCAGCATCGCGTGCAACACGTGATCGACGAGCAAGAGCGCACGGATCGAGGCGCCGCTGCCTTGCGCCGCGGGGATCTGGCTGAATTCGGCGCGATGATGACAGCCGCGCACGACTCGCTGCGCGATCTCTACGAAGTCTCCACGCCCGAGCTCGACGCTTTGGTTTCTGCAGCAGTCAGCGTGCCTGGTTGCTACGGTTCACGCCTCACTGGCGCCGGCTTCGGCGGTTGCGTCGTCGCGTTGGTTCACCCGGCCGCGCGCGCTGAGTTTGATGCGCGCGTCCCGCGGGCGTACCGCGAGTTCTGCGGCCGTGATACCGAGGTGATGTGGTTCGCACCTGCCGGCGGACCGCGCGAACTCCCGCTCTGATTCCGGCGCTCAGGAGTCCTTCGGCGTCACCGGCAGCAGAATCGTCACGCTGTTCACGCTGAGGTCCGGCTCGCTGAGGAGCGGAGTCCCGAGCACTTCCATACCGGCGCTGCGCGCAATGCCGGAGATCTCGCTCGCGGCCGCGCGTGCTCCTTCCGCATCGCTGACGAAAGTCCAACGCAGCCAATGCCGTTGGGCATCGGCAATCGGCGCCATTCCTCCCGCGTGTGGCGGAGGAGGGGAATCCAGCGGGAGCAGCACGGCCGCGAAGCGCTCGCCATCCCGTAACCACCACTGCGCGCCGCCCTGATCCCGCGCATCCGGCGCCGAATCGAGGCGCCACAAGGTCGCTTGCACGACGCCGAAGGCATCCGCCGACCCGACCGCGCGGAAAGATCGATCCGGCAATCCCTCCGAAGTCGGCGGCCGAAACCAGTCGTCGAACAGCATCCATTGCGCGCTGAGCTCGTCGTAATGCTCCGCGCGATGACCTGAGGGTCCGTTCCAGCTCCAGGTGCGGGCGATCAACCACGGCGCGTCGTCCGCAGGCTGCCAGGCCTCGAGCGTGACTTCGACGCCGGCGTACGACGCCGATGTCGCCAACAAGTCGTCGCCGACCGTGATCACGATCTCGCCTTCCTCGGCGCGGCGCGTCCAACTTCGCGCGTCGGGTCCGGCCTCCGCGACGATTTCATGCCAACCCCACGGGAATCGCAGCACTTCCCAACGCAGCAAGGTCTCCCGCTCGACCTCCGGGCTTCGGAACGCTTCCCAATTCTTCTCGTTGTTCGCCGGACTCAACCAACCGACGCCGGGGCTGGTCACGAGGAACACGTTGCGCGCGCCGTTCTCGGCGCTGGCTTTGAAGCGCATGCGCGCGGGGCCGCCCAGCCAGATCTCGGCGCGTTGTCGAACGCCTTGCTCCGCGGCGCCGAATTCGACGAAACCGATCGCGCGTAGATGCTGCCGCGGAGAAACGCTGGGCAGTTCGGGCACTCCGCGCGCCGCGCACAGAGCTGCGTAGATCGGCGTCTGCGCTCCCGTCGGTGCATCGCCGCCGCACGCGGTGGCCACCAGCAGCAACGCGGCGAGGCTCCGCTTCATCCGCCGCGCTGGGACCACTCGCGCAAACGACGCACGGCTTCGTCCAGGGTCTCGTCTTTCTTCGCGTAGCAGAAGCGTAGCCAGCGCGCGCCGTCCTGCGGCCGCGACCAGAAGGAGGAACCCGGCACCGTGGCAACGCCGGCGTCCTGGACCAATCGCATCGCGAAGCCCACGTCATCCTCGCCGGCGCGTTGGAAACGGCTGACGTCCACCATCACGTAGTAGGCGCCGTCTGGCGTCTCGCAATCGAATCCGGCGGAGCGTAGGCCGGTGAGCAGCCGCTCGCGCCGCGCGCGGTAGCCGGCCCTCAATGCTTCATAGTAAGCGTCGGGCCAGTCCATCGCCTCGGCGACCGCTTCTTGCAGCGGCGCAGGGGCTCCAACGGTGAGGAAATCGTGCACCTTGCGAATGCCGAGGGTGAGCGCGGGGGGACTCACCACCCAACCGATCCGCCATCCGGTGACGCTGAACGTCTTCGACGCGCCGCTCACCACGATGGTGCGCTCCGCCATGCCTTCTTCGAGCAGTGGCGTGCGGTGCGGGCCGCTGAACAGAATCTCCTCGTAGATCTCGTCGGTGAACAACAGCAGGTCGCGCTCCCGCACGAAAGCGCAGAGTTCGCTCACTTCTTCGTCCGAGAAAACCCGTCCGGTTGGATTGTGTGGCGTATT
>JAQBVK010000026.1 GCA_027623585.1 Planctomycetota bacterium | reverse complement strand
CTTCGCCGCGCACGCCGAGCCAGTCGCGCGCCGCGGCGACTTCGCCGAAGGGGACTCCGGTCTGCGTCATGCCGAAGGGGCCGGGATTCATGCCGAGCAACAGCGCGCGCGGCGCGGGCCTCGCGTACTTGCGCAGATAGTCCTCGTGCGGTTCGCGCGCATAGTCGAGAGGCCGGTAGACGAAGGCGACCGGTGGAGCGAAGCTCAGACGCGCGGTCTCGCGGTCGAGGTCGCGCGCGATCGCGATCGGCTCCATCACCGGGCGAGTGTACGCTGGCCGCGTGGAACGCGTGCTCGAGCCCGAAGTGATGGATACGGTCGAGGAAGCCGAGTGTTACGACGCGATGGACCATTCGGTCCCCAACGAAGCCTTCGTGTCACGGCTGATCGAACTCGGAGCGCATGGCCGCGTGCTCGACGTTGGCTGCGGGCCGGGTCACGTGGCGTTGATGCTAGTGACCATGCTTCCCGAAGTCGAAGTGGTGGGAGTGGACCTCTCCGTGCAGATGCTGCGGATTGCAGAGGAGCATCGCGCGATCTGCGCGCACGCCGAGCGGGTGCGTTTCGAGACTGCCGACGCCAAGCGTTTGCCCTACGCCGACGGCGCCTTCGACACCGTGTGCAGCAACACGATCTTGCACCACATTCCGGATCCGGTGCCCTTCCTGCGCGAATGCGGGCGCGTGCTCGCACCGGGCGGAGCGCTGTTGGTGCGCGATCTGTTCCGCCCCGACTCCGCCGCCGCAGCGCTTGCGTTGGTGGCTCAACACTGTGGCGGTGAAGACGCGCGCGCGCAGGAACTGTTCCGCGCGAGCTTGCACGCGGCGTTGACTCCGGCGGAACTCCGCGAAGCCGCCGCCCGTGCCGGTCTCGAAAGCGTCGAGATCGTCACGGACAGCGACCGTCACATGAGTCTGCAGCGGAAGCTTAGCCGACGATCTCGATGAGCCGGTTCGACTTCACCGAAGTTGCGCCGAGCACTCCGCGAATCGCCGCGGCTTGAATGTAGACCGTGCGGCCCGCCAGGTTCGCCGGCACCGTGCGCGACAAGGAAGCAGCGCCGGCCGCGTTCGCGATCGCAGTGCCCACCGTTTTGGCATTCGCGCCCAGTTCCAAGCACAATCCGCCGTAGCCCGCGGGGCAGAAGGTCCCGGTTTGCCGAGTGCCGAAGATCGTCACCGTCTCGTTGGGGTTCAAGTTCTGCACCGTGAAGGTCACCGGCCACCCGCCGATCAGCAGCGTGGAGGCGAGGTCGAGCTGCGCGTCACCGATTTCGATCCCGCCGATCCAAGTGCGCCAGCCGGAACTGATGAACTCGTGGTTGCTCCAGAAGCAGGTGTCCGAGGTCGGATCCTGCTCGAGGCCTGAGTAGTCCCCGTAGCGCGAACCCGTCTCCGGACCGGTGCTAATCTGCAACTGCTCCGGGAGGCGCATCGTGCCGAGCGTGTCGGCTGCCTTGCGAAACACGTACTCGATCGAGATGTACTGGCTCGAGCTCGAGCGGTTGAACGCGACCACTGCGTCGTTGGTGCTCGTGACGTTGATGTCGCCAAACCAGGTGTAGGTGCCTGCGCCCGGATCAACGTCCCCGCTCTGCACCAAAGTCGGCGATCCGCTCGCCGGCCAGTTGTTAAGCGCGATCTGATACCAGCGCACCGAGGAGCGGCCGTTCTGGCCGTTGTTGTGGCAGACCCAGAGGTAGCCGTTACGCATCACGCCGTTCTTGATGCGGAAGTCGATGGTGTCGGCGCGGTTCGAGGTGCCGAGTTGAACCGCATTGTTCGGGTGCGAGAACTGCGGCACCGTGAGGCTGAAGGTGTCCAGCGTCGGCGAGGTATTGGCGTTTCTCACCGCCTGGATCTTCAACTTGGTCGAGGATCCTGAGTAGGTGGTGCAGAAGTAGCCGGTCGCGTTGTCGTAGTTCCGGACCGCGCCGAGCGATTGAGTGCTGCCGCTGGCCTGCACTTGCCGCATGGTGGCGCTGCCGCCGCTGGCGAGCACCGCTTTGTCCCACATGAAGATGCGATTGCCTCCGAAGTTGAAGCAATCGCCGCTCAGGAACACCGAAGACGCCGAGACGCCGAGGTTCGGGAAGTCCAGGAAGCGGCAGGTGCTGGTCACCGAGAAGCGGTATTTGTGCCAGCCCCCGTTCGGATCGTCGTCATCGGAAACGGCGAGGCAGATCGCGTCGTTGCTGCCGGCGCCGTCGGCGGCCGCAACGATGAACCTTTGGATGCTCGCGTCGTACAGGGCCACCGGGTCGAAGACGAAGCCGCTGGCGCCTTGTCCGCCCCAGAAGCCGCCGCCGCCCGCGATCGCCTGTCCGAACTGCTTGGAGCCGTTGGACTTCAAGAAGTAAGCGATCTCGCCGTTCACCACGCTGACGACGTGACTCGGTCCGACCGCGAGGTCCGGATCGGGCGGGGTCCAGCCGGTGTTGGTGTTGCCCTGGAATCCGCCGGAGCCGCCGGCCGCCGGCGGGGGCGTAACGTAGGCGGGAGCGACGAAGTTCGGGTTGTAGAGCGGGAAGGCCTGCTCGCCGTGCACAACATCTGCGCCGAGTTCCTGCGCGGCAGCGACGCGTTCGAGCGGCGCGGGGGCCGCCAATTGCAGTGAATCCGGCAGCAGCATGGTCAAGCCGATGCCGCGCTTGTCGCCGGCGACGGTGCGGCCGTGCCAGGCCGCGAGGAGCTGATCATGCGCGGTCCACAGCATGTGGCGCGCGTTCACGCCGACCTGCAAGCTCTGCTCGCCCTCATCGAATCCGTTCAATTGGAAGGCTTCGCCCAACGGCGCGCCGTCGGCGTCGAAAGCCTGCGCGCGGATCGTGGTCGGCACCTCGGGCCGCTCACCGTCATGGAAGTCCATCTTCGGCTCGACCGCGTTGTAGGCGATCAAGAAGCGTCCGTCGGGAGCGGTCGCGACCAAGGCTCCGCTGTGATAGCCGATGCCACCGGCGTCAATTGTGAAGGATTCCCCGTCGGCTTGCGCGTCCGCGCCGAAGCGGCGCGCGCGCGTTACAAATTGCTCGTCGTCTTGCGAGCTCATCCAAGCCACGACGAAGGAACCGTCGGCCGCCGCGGAAACGCAGGGCTCGACGTGGCTGCCGTCGGCAGCAGTGGCCACGGTGAAGCGCGTGGTTGCGCCTTCCGCGCCGAACAGGGCGCCGGCGATCGCGACGGGCTGCCCCATGAAGTCTTGCTCGCTCCACACCGCGACGCAGCCGGCGGGAGTCGAATCCATCGAGACCAACGACTCACGCACGGCGGTGGTGCCGAGCCGGAAGGCATCGCCGAGCGGCGCGCCATCGGCGGAGTAGCGCCGCGCGAGCAGGTGCCGCGCGCGCTCAGGCGTATCCGAGGCCCAGGCCACGAGCCACTCGCTCCCGCCAGCGATCGGCTGGAGGAAGGCGTCGGCCGGAGTGTCTCCGATCCCGGCGTGCACGATCATCTCCTCGGACAGCGGGCCGAAGTGGCGGCCGCCTTCCTCGTCAGCAATCCAACCGAAGTGGCGCGCGAAGATGCCGCACTCGGAAAGAGTCGGGCTGATCGACTGCCACGCAATCCAGGCGGTGCCGTCGGCGAGGAAAGCCGCGCTCGGTCGGCCCTGATAGCCAGGCAGAGTGGTGTTGACGTGGATCTCGGTCGTGAGATCGCGGCCGCGCGCGTCCATGAGCTGCGCGAACACTCCGAATGTGCCGACCTCTTGACGGCGGCTCCCCCATGCGGACAGCACGCTGCCCTCGGCATCGACCGCGAGCGCGGGATCCACCTGGCGGTTGCTCTCGAAGGAATTGGCCTGCAGTTCATAGAGGCGATGAGTGGAGAAAGCCGATTCTTGGGGCTCGCAGCAGGAGGCGGAAGGAGCCTGCGCACTCAAGGCCGCAAGACAGGTCAGGATCGGGATCAGGAACATTGGATCGTCAAGGTCTACGAAACGGAGAAACCAGGGTGGAAGTCAAGAATACTGGATGATGGGATGAGCGGCCCGCAGGATCCCAAAAACATTCTTTTGCCTATGAAACGCTTGAGGGGTGCGGCTTCGCACCAATCTGCAGCCTGAGGGTGCGCAGCCGCTCGGAGATGGACGGAAACACCTGGCACGGAGTTTGCTCTTAACTATGCGACTGCGGCTTCGCGCCGCCCCTTACAATCCGAGTGGTGGGTTCGCCCGCCAAGCATTGGCCTGTCCACGCTGTACCTCCGATGACCCGAAACGCCTTCCTCCTCCTCGCCTTCACTGCCGGGCTCTTCTCCGCTTGCAAAGGGAGCGGCGCTTCCTTGGTCGGAGGCGACGGTAACGGCCAGCCCTACAACCCGAGCGGTGAGTTCACCGTGATGGGTCTCAACGTGCTCGAGGGGCAGGTGTGGGAACTCAACCGGCCGATTCGCATCGAGTTCAACCATCCGCTCGATCCGTCTTCGATCAGTTTCAGTAGCGTCCAGATTCGCAGCACCAACGCAAGCGCTGCCGGACACCCCGTGACCGGAACCTTTGAGCTCGCGGCGGATGAGGACGATCGCGTGCTGATCTTCCGCCCGACCTGTCCGACCGATGACGCCAACTCCAACGGCGCCTTCCTTCCGGGTGGCGTGGATTACGAGATCACGATGCCCGTCGGAACGACGAGCGGCAACGTGTTACGCGACACCTCGAACCGGCCGTTGTCGAAGACGCTGCGGCGCAACTTCATCTCGCCGCGCCCGCCGGCCGAGCCGCTGTTCCTGGATTTGACGCCCGGCCCCGCGTTGCTCACCGAAGTGAACTTCCCGGAAGGCTTGAACTTGTTCACGAAGCCGGATCCGGTGATCGAGATCGTTTTCAACCAGTCGATCGACGGCCGGCCCGCCAACCTGAACACCGATCGCCTGTTCGTGCTGTTCTCGGCAGGCGTGATCGGTTCCGGTCAAGAAGACGTGTTCCCGAACGCGAACCGTCTGCCCGGAAGCCTAGTGCTGATCGCGAACTGCGTCGAAAGCGGCGCGGTGGTGCAATTCTTGATCTCCGGTCTGCTGCCGCCGAACCGCAAGTTGCGGCTGCAGATGAACAACGATTTCCGGGACATCGTCGGCCTGACGAACATCGAGAATGCCCTCTGGGAATCTTACGTGACGCCGACGCTGTCGGACCTCTACGAAGACCCGTCGTGGGTCGAGGCTTCCGAAACGGCGGATGAATTCCGGGACGAGTTCGACACTGCCACCTTCCTCGACGCCGACGCCGAAGTCCCGCTGCCGTTCGCGACGATCGGCAACGGCTTCGTCTCCGCCTCCTTCGAATTCGGCGGAACCTACACCGGCAAGAACTTCTACGTGACCGCGCCTTACCGTGAATTGTTCACGGATTCGACGCAGCCCTTCACCGACGACAACGGCGAGGCGCACTATCTGAGCAACGGTGTGCTCAACGTGCACGACTTCCGGATCGACTCCGGCACGGTGCTGCGCTGCCGCGGCAAAGTACCGCTGGTGATCTACGCAACCGGGGTCGTGACCATCGACGGAGAACTCAACCTCAACGGCAACAACGCCAAGTGGCCGAGTTCCCTGCAGTCTCCGCAGTTCACCGAGGGCGGCGCCCAAGGCGAATGCGGCGGCGGCCAAGGCGGCGACGCGAGTTGGATCAACGACGCGGAGACTCCGCGCGGCGAATCCGGCGACGGCCCCTTCGGTCTCACTCACGCCGGCGGCCAAGGTGGCGAAGGGGTTTACGGTGACGGCCGCTATGCGGGCGGCGCCAACGGCAACAACACCTTCCGTCACGTGGCGGGCGGCGGCGGCGGCGGCGGCTTTGCTCGCACGCAGAACGAGTCCATCCTCTGGGCCAAGTGGCCGCAGAGCAGTGACTTCAAACCGAACGGTGTGGACAACGCGGGACCGGACCACATCGCCTCGCGCCACACCCAGTGGGACATCCAGTGGGCGAATGATCCGGACTCGCCCGCCTACGGCGCCGAGGACGGCATGCGCGGCACGGCTGCCGACAACCAAACCCTGCCGGGTGCCTCCACCTTCTCCGGTGGTTACGGCATCGAGGACCTTCAGAAGGACACCGAAGTCACGCCCTCAGACACGGGCGTGAACTTGGATCCGGCTTGGACGGCCGCAGGGCCGCCGCCCTTCCACTACGGCAACCCGACGCTGGGCTCTGACCACGGCCGGGGCGGCTCCGCGTTGTTCATCAAGGACGACGACCTCAAGGACGACTTCTGGGGACGTCGCCTGCGCCCGAACGGCACGGTCGCCGTCGGCGAATTGCTGACGCCGTGGGCAGGATCCGGCGGCGGCGGCGGCGGCGACTCCGTCGCAGTCCAGCGCCCGGACCTGGACGGCATCGCGGGCCCCGACCCGATTCCGCTCTACATCCCGCTGAACCCCTTCCAACGCGCCTTCGGTTCCAACTCGACCGGTTGGGTCGACTACCGCAAAGGAGCGGGTGGCGGCGGCGGCGGCGGCCAGTGCATGATCTTCTCGATCGGCATGATTCGCATCGGCCTGCTCGGCAAACTCACCGCCAACGGCGGCGTCGGCTACTCCGGTGAGTCGGTGATCTACACCGACAACGGCATCGGCGGTTCCGGCGGCGGCTCTGGCGGACACCTCGTGCTACACAGCGCGACCGGTCTGGACGTCTCGGCCTTTAACGTCGGCACTGCGGTCAACGCCGGCCAGTTCAGCACCCTGACTCCGCCCGCCACCGGGGATCCGGTCCAGGCCTTCGGCGGCCGGCGCGGCTGGTCCACGCCGAACGATCCGCCCAAGCACGGCTCGCTCGATGACGGCAACGGCAACTTCCGCATCGGCCGCGGCGGCGCGGGAGCAAACGGCGTGATCCAGGTCCACGTCCCGGATCCGCTCACCGACATCGTCTGGCCGGCCGCAGCCGCAACCGGAATCAAGGCCTACATCGGCGACCCGGTGGACACCGACAAGCTCGAGGAAGCCCTTGCGCTGTTCACGGCGCCGTCTGCCTACGCGCTGATTCCCTTCTTCGCCGCGGCTTCGATGGTGCAGAGCCAGTGGATCGACACCGGTCTTGCCGGACTGCGCCTGAGCACCAACCAGACGCCAGGCAGTTGGGATTACCCGGAGTACGCCAACGCGCTCCTCCGTTTCGCCGGCACCTCGACCGGCACCGGCCTAGTGAACGCCACCAACGAGAAGGTGGATACGCTTCCGCCGATCGCCACGGGCAGCACGCTCGCCGTGACCTTCGATGCCTATGAACTGACCGTTCCGCTGGCATCGTCTCTCTTCGACGCGAAGTTCCTGCGCAACCCCGCCTTGCTGATCGGCTACGACGTGTACCCGAAAGCGAGCGGCACCAAGGGATTCCAAATCGTCGGCGCGAGCTACGACCGTGCGGCCAACCGGATACGCGTGCAGACGCGCAGCTCGGACACGCCGATGTCCTTCGAAGTGGATCCGAACTCGCCGACGTGGAGCATCCGCTTGAAGTTCCTGCGCATCGAGACAACCGGCGTGCGCGACAGTCTGCCGGCCAACTCCTCGATCAAACTTGAGTTCCAAGGAGCGAACGAATCCTTCCCGGGAACCAACGAGCCCGGCGCGCCCTTCCCGGGAGCGACCGACTGGACCACCGATCTGGCTGATCTCACGGGCTTCCGTTGGATCCGCTGGCGGATGACCTTCGATCTCGACACCCAGAGCCTCGGCGCTGACCTCAACACGCCGCGTCCGCTGGTTGACTACCTGAAGCTGCCCTTCGTCTGGTAGTCGGAACGCGCGATCGACGCCTGCGCCGGGATCCCAACGGTTCCCGGCGCTTTCGTTGATCCGCCATGATCCGCGCGTGGTGCCTGCCGCAATGGACGCAAACGCAGGTTCTGCGCTGGATGTTCTTCGAGTAGAACACGCACGAGAGCTCGGTTGCGGTCGCGCGCCTCGTCGCGCGTTGGCGCGACGGCGATCGCTTGCACCCAGAGCGCATGAAAGCCTTGCGGAGGCAGGGCGCGGAAGCCATCGGCGTGATGGAACGAGGCTTGGAGGGACCAGCCTTCTTGACTGGCGCGGCGCCAACGGTCGCCGACATTGCGCTCTACGCCTACACCCCTCTCGCCGGTGAAGCTGGGATCTCCTTGAAGCCCTTCTCCGCGGTGCGCGCATGGCTGGCACGCTGCGCCGCCTTGCCAGGTCACATCGGCATGGATCAGGCTTCCTGACGGCCTAAGAGGGAGCGATGCGCATTTTCCTGACCGGCGGCACCGGCTTCCTGGGAGGCGCGCTCGCGCCGCAGCTCTTTGCAGCCGGCCACGCGGTCAAGGCTCTGGTGCGCCAGCCCGAGCGGGCAGGAGCGCTGGCGGCGGCGGGCGCGGAGCTCCACGCCGGCGACGTGGGCGACAGCCGCTCCGTGGCGGAGGGCATGCGCGGTTGCGACGCCGTCATTCACTGCGCGGGTTGGTATCGGCTGGGCGTGTGCGACGGCCGCGAAGCGCAGCGCGTGAACGTCGGCGGCACTCGCAACGTGCTGACCGCGATGCGTGATCTGGGCTTGACGCGCGGTGTGTACACGAGCACGATCGCGTTGAACTCGGACACGCGCGGCGTGTTGGTGGATGAGGGCTATCGTTTCCGCGGCCGCCATCTTTCGGTGTATGACGCGACCAAGGCCGAGGCGCATGCTCTGGCAGAATCATTCATCATGGATGGATTGCCGCTGGTGATCCTGCAACCCGGCGCCATCTATGGCCCGGGAGATCACAGCGATCTCGCGCATGCGGCGCGCGACGCGATGCGCGGTCGCTTGCCGGTGGTGCCGCGGGAATCGGCCTACTGCTGGGCGCACGTGGACGACGTCGCGCGCGGACACTTGCTGGCCCTGGAGCGTGGACAACCAGGACGGAACTATTTCCTCACCGGCCCCGAGGCGAGTTTGGAGTACGCGGTGCGCATCGCGGCCGAGGTCGGCGGCGTGCGGCCTCCGCGCGCCGTGCCGCCAGGACTCCTGCGCGCCTTCGCTCCGGCAATGGCAGTACTTGACAAACTTCTGCCCATTCCCGCTACGTACACCGGCGAAGCTTTGCGCGTGGCGGCCGGGGTGAGTTACCTCGGCAGTGGAGAACGCGCGCGCCGCGAACTCGGCTGGGAAGTCCGCGCCTTCGAGCCGGCTTGGCGGGCGTGGCTGAAGGCCGAACTGCACGTCCTGCGCGCGGCGGCAAAAGGAGCCGATGAGTGATGCCTTCACCCCGCTCGCGGGCAACGAAGAAGCCATGGGGATCGTTGCCGACCGGGCCGGCGCATGCGCATCAAGTCGTGAACGACTCGGCAGCAGACTTGGTTTTCTTGTGCGCTTCGACCATGCACGAGCCCGACATCACCTTTTACCTGGAATCCGGCAATATCGGCCTGTTTCCAGCGGCCGCTCCCGGAGCGACGCCGCCACCCGATCAGCCCCGGCAGTTCTTGCGCGGCGACGCCGAAATCGGCTATTGGGAGGGCGAGGAGGGCGCTGCGAGCCCCTCATGAGGCTTCTCGGCAGAAAAGTGGAGAAAGCGGACCCTCGAATCCGTCACAATATGGGTCGGTCCCTTGCGACCGCCCGCCCCTGATGCGAAGCCTTGCTCCTGACCGCCGCCCGAAGTTCGGCGGCGATGCCCAGTTCCAGAACGAGGTCCGGCAACGCGTGCATGCGTTTCTGACCTCGACCGGCCGCCGTGAGCGCGACGTCGGCGCGATGTACGCCAAGACCGCGCTCCTGCTGGCCGCTCTGGCCGGACTCTGGACCCTGCTGGTGTTTTTTGCGAACACCTGGTGGCAAGCCGTGCCTTTGGCGATCCTCGTCGGTCTCGGCACCGCGGCGATCGGCTTCAACGTGCAGCACGACGGCGGCCACCACGGCTACTCGGACAAGCCTTGGGTGAACAAGATGATGGCGCGTACGCTCGACCTGGTCGGCGGCAGCTCCTTCTACTGGCACTTCAAGCACGGCGTTTTCCATCACACCTACACCAACGTCGCCGGACACGACGACGACGTGGAGGTCGGTTTCTTCGGGCGGCTGACCCCGCACCAGAAGCGGCGCAGTTATCACCGCTGGCAGCATCTCTATCTGTGGCCGCTCTACGGGTTCTTGGCGATGAAGTGGCACCTGTTCGACGACTTCAAGACCTTCGCCACCAGCCGCATCGGCAACCACCGCGTGCCGCGCCCGCAAGGCGCGGACCTGCTGGTGTTCGTGATCGGCAAGCTCGTGTTCCTGAGCTGGACGCTGATCATTCCGCTGATGTTCCACTCGGTCGGCACGGTCGCGGTGTTCTACGCAGTTGGTTCGCTGTTCTGTGGACTGGTGTTGAGCGTGGTGTTCCAGCTCGCGCACGTCGTGGAGGAAGCGGCGTTCCCTTTGCCCGAGGGCGACGCCGCGCGCCTTGCTCAATCCTGGGCCGCGCACCAAGTCGAGACCACGGTGGACTTCTCGCGCGACAGCAAGATCGCGAGCTTCCTGCTCGGCGGCTTGAACTTTCAGGTCGAGCACCATCTGTTCCCGCAGATCTGCCACATCAACTATCCGGCGATCGCGCCGGTGGTGGAGGAGACCTGCAAGGACTTCGGCTTGAAGTACCGTGACCACGGCTCCTTCTGGAGCGGCGTCGCGAGTCATTACCGCTGGTTGAGGCGGATGGGGCAGCCGCCCGCGGCCGTCGTTGCGCCGGCTGCCTAAGCCTGGAAGCGCCCCGCAAGCGCCGTACTCGCTACCCCGGAACGCATCCGCGGCGCTTTGAGGAGAAGTACAAGGAGCTCGCGCCGGAGGCGCATCCGGAGATTCTCGATCAGGTGCGGGCGCGCGGGCAAACGCCGGCCGGCCAGCATCGCCCGGTGCTGGTGGAAGAGGTGCTCGGGGCGCTGGAGCTACGCGCGGGGCAGCGCGGCGTGGACGCCACGATCGGTTGGGGAGGACACGCCGAACGGGTGCTGGCGCAGATCTCGCCCGGGGGGCAATTGTTGGGCTTGGACGCGGACCCGCTGGAGTTGCCCAAAACGGAAGCGCGTTTGCGGACGCTCGGCCACTCGCCGGAAGTCTTTCGCGCGCTGCGCACGAACTTCGCCGCACTGCCCGCCGCGCTCGCCGAAGCAGGCTGGAACGACGGTGCCGATTTCATCCTCGCCGACCTCGGCGTGTCGTCGATGCAGTTGGACGATCCGGAGCGCGGCTTCGGCGCCAAGGACGAAGGGCCGCTCGACATGCGCATGAACCCCCGCCGCGGGTCCTCCGCCGCGGAGTGGTTGGCGAAGGTCAGCGTCGCCGAACTCGACGTCGTGTTGCGCAAGTACGCCGATGAATCCGATGCCGCGCCGATCGCCGAGGCCTTGGCGGTGGGAGAAGAAGCGCCCGCGACCACCAGCGAGTTGGCCGCCGCCGTTCGCGCGGCGGTGCAGCCGCGGCGAAATCCCGAGGAAGCCTCGCACGCGGTGCGCCGCGTTTTCCAAGCGATCCGCATCGCGGTCAACGACGAGTTCGGCACGCTCGAGATGTTCCTGCGCGCGCTGCCCGCTGCTCTGAGGCCAGGCGGTCGCGCCGTGATCCTGACTTTCCACTCCGGAGAGGACCGCCGCGTGAAGAAAGCCTTCCAGTCCGGCCTGCGATCGGGCCTCTACGAGAGCATCGCGCCGGAGCCGCTGCGCGCCGGCGCCGCCGAGCGCCGTGACAACCCGCGCGCCAGTTCCGCCAAGCTGCGCTGGGCGGTGCGCGCTACGATCCAGTGATGAAGCGAGTCACGGGCATCGGTGGCATCTTCTTCAAGGCCAAGGACCCCGCCGCCTTCCCTTGGACCGACGCTGGCGGCATGACCGTATGGTCCATCGGCGCGGCGGGGAGCGAGCAGTTCGCGCCGGGCAAGGCGCCCTTCATGATCAACTACCGGGTCGAGGACGTCCGCGCTTTGGTCAAGGTTCTGAAGAAGGAAGGCTGCGAGGTCCTCGAAAAGATCGACGAGTCTGACTTCGGCATCTTCGCCTGGGTCATTGATCCGAAGGGCAACAAGCTCGAGTTGTGGCAGCCCCCCGCCGGGCAGTGAGCGCCCGTTCGGCTAGACGTTCCGGCGGTACTGTCCGCCGACCTCGTAGAGCGCCTGCGTGAGTTGGCCGAGGGTGCAGACCTTGGCGGCTTCCATGAGTTCGGCGAAGACGTTGCGGTTCTCCAGCGCGGCTTGGCGCAGGCGCGCGAGTGCTTGCTCGGCGTCGGCGGCGAAGTGCGCGTGCAACGCGGCGACCTGTCCGATCTGATCGAGCTTCTCCTGCTCGTCGGAGCGGATCAGCGTGGTCTCGGTGACCTTGCCGGCTTCGGCGGCCGGATTGAGGAAGGTATTCACGCCGACGATCGGCAACTCACCGGTGTGCTTGAGCATCTCGTACTTGAGGCTCTCGTCCTGGATCTTGCCGCGCTGATACATGAGCTCCATCGCGCCGAGCACGCCGCCGCGCGCGTCGAGCCGCAGAAACTCTTCGAGCACCGCCTCCTCGACGAGTTCGGTCAGCAGTTCGGCGATGAAGGCGCCCTGCAGCGGGTTCTCGTTGCCGGCGAGCCCAAGCTCGCGGTTGATGATCATCTGAATCGCCAGCGCGCGCCGCACCGACTCCTCAGTGGGGGTGGTGATCGCCTCGTCGTAGGCGTTGGTGTGCAGGCTCTGGCAGTTGTCGGCGATCGCGTACCAGGCCTGCAGGGTGGTGCGGATGTCGTTGAAGTCGATTTCTTGAGCGTGGAGGCTGCGCCCGCTTGTCTGAATGTGGTACTTGAGCTTCTGTGAGCGCTCGTCGGCCTCGTAGAGGTCGCGCAACGCCACCGCCCAGATCCGGCGCGCGACGCGGCCGATCACCGCGTATTCGGCGTCCATGCCGTTCGAAAAGAAGAAGGAAAGGTTCGGCGCGAAGTCGTCCACCTTCATGCCGCGCGCGCGGTAGTACTCGACGAAGGTGAAGCCGTTCGCGAGCGTGAAGGCGAGCTGCGTGACCGGATTCGCTCCGGCTTCGGCGATGTGGTAACCGCTGATCGAAACCGAGTAGAAGTTGCGCACGCCTTCATCGACGAAGAACTGCTGCACGTCGCCCATCAGCTTGAGCGCGAACTCGGTCGAGAAGATGCAGGTGTTCTGCGCCTGGTCCTCCTTGAGGATGTCGGCCTGTACGGTGCCGCGCACAGCCTTGAGTGCGGCGGCGCGGATTTCGGCGTACTCCTCCGCCGGAAGCAGACGGTCTCCCGGCACGCCGAGCGTGCCGAGGCCGAAGCTGTCGTGTTCCTCGGGCAACTCCGCGCGGTATGCCGGCGGCGCGCCGCCCCAGAGCTGCGCGATTTTGCGCTGCGCTTCTTCCCAACGGCCGGTTTCCTTGAGCCGCCGCTCGACTTGCTGGTCGATCGCGGCGTTCAGGAAGAAGGCGAGGATCGCGGGCGCCGGCCCGTTGATCGTCATCGACACGCTGGTGGTCGGCGCGCACAGATCGAAGCCGGAGTAAAGACGCTTGGCGTCATCGAGCGAACAGATGCTGACGCCCGAGTTGCCGACCTTTCCGCGCACGTCGGGCGGCTCGGCCGGATCGGCGCCGTACAGCGTGACCGAGTCGAAGGCGGTCGAGAGCCGGATCGCGGCTTGCCCGCGGCTGACGTAATGAAAGCGGCGATTGGTGCGTTCCGCGGTGCCTTCGCCCGCGAACATGCGCGTGGGATCTTCGGCGGTGCGCTTGAGCGGAAACACGCCGGCGGTGTAGGGAAAGGCGCCGGGCAGATTCTCGAGTCCGAGCCAGCGCGTGAGATCGCCCCAGTCCCGCGAGGACGGCAACGCGACCTTGGGGATCTTGGTTCCCGAGAGGGTTTCATGCTGCGCAGGCACGCGCACTTCTTTGCCGCGCACTTCGTAGCCGAAGCTTTCGCCCGCGTAAGCAGCGACGGTGTCCGGCCACTTCGCGAGTTGCGCGCGCATCGTGGGCTCGAGATCGCGCAGCACCTCTTGGTAGCGCTGACGCAGCGCCAGTACGCCGCGGTCCGCGGCCGCGTCGGTGAGCGCCGCTGGCGCGTAGTCGCAGTCCGTAGCCGGCGGGTCTTCACCAAACTCACGCAGCGCGCGGGCGAGGCCGTCGGCGCGCGCGGCGAGATCAGCCTGCGAGGCAACGTGGCGCTTGTAGCCGCGCACCGCTTCGGCGATCTCAGCGAGGTAGCGCGTGCGCTCCGCCGGCACCACCACCGGCAGGCCGGTGATGCGCTGCGGCGGCGGCGGGGGAGTCCAGTCTCGCTCCTGGCGCGCCGTCAATCCCTTCATCAGATGGTCGAAGAGTCCGTCTACCCCGACGTCGCCGAAGCGGGAAGCTGCGGTCAGGAACACCGGCATGGATTCCGCGCTCTGTTCGAAGGCGTTGCGGTTGCGTTGGATCTGCTTGCGCACGTCGCGCTGCGCGTCGAGCGCGCCGCGCTTATCTGCCTTGTTGATCGCGACCGCGTCGGCGTAGTCGAGCATCGCGATCTTCTCGAGTTGCGTCGGCGCGCCGTACTCCGGCGTCATCACGTAGAGCGAGATGTCGGCGAGATCCACCGCTTCGCTGTCGGACTGGCCGATGCCGGCGGTCTCGAGGATCAGCAGATCAAAGCCTGCGGCACGCAGCGCGAGCAGCGCGTCGCCGACCGCGGCCGCGGTGGCGAGGTGCGCGCGCCGCGTGGCCATCGAACGCATGTAGACGCGCGGGCCGCGCACCGCATTCATGCGGATGCGGTCGCCGAGCAGCGCGCCGCCGGTCTTGCGGCGGCTCGGATCCACGGAGAGGATCGCGACGCTGCGATCCGGGAAGCCGTCGAGCAGGCGG
>JAQBVK010000025.1 GCA_027623585.1 Planctomycetota bacterium | reverse complement strand
CCCAGCCGCTCGGCGTACCGCTCGGTTTCGGAGGTCCCTACTTCGGCTTCTTCGCGACGCGCATGGCGCACGTACGGCGCATGCCCGGCCGCTTGGTCGGCATCAGCCAGGACAAGCAGGGCCGCCGCGCCTTCACGCTCACCTTCCAAACGCGGGAACAGCACATCCGCCGCGAGAAGGCCACGAGCAACATCTGCACCAACAATTCTCTGATCGCGCTGCGCGGCTGCATCCACATGGCGACGCTGGGACCGAAGGGTCTGGAAGAAGTCGCCTGCGTCTCGCGCCAGCGCATGCTGGAGCTCGCTGATGCGCTCGCCGCGGCCGGCGTGCCGCTGGCCTTCCCGGACGCGCCCTTCTTTCGCGAGGCTGCTTTCCGCCTCGCTTCCGACGCCGACGTCGCCGCCTTCCGCGCCGCCCTGCGCGCGGAAGACCTCCACGGCGGCATCGCCGTGTCGCGTTGGTACGCCGAGCTCGAAGGCGTGTTCACGCTCGCCTGCACGGAGCGCACGCAGCCCGAGGACATCGCGCGGCTTGCAGCGGTCGCGGCGCGCTTTGCGCGCCAGGAGGCGGCACGGTGAATCTCATCCCCGTTCCGCTGCTCTCCGAGGATTCGCGTCCCGGTCGCCGCTGCTTCCGCGTCAAGGGCGCCGATCGCGCACTCGCGGTCTCTGGCTTGCCCGCCGAAGAATTGCGCGTGGCGCCGCCGGCACTGCCCGAAACCGGCGAGCTCGATCTGCTGCGCCACTTCACACGACTCTCGCAGAAGAACTTCGGCATCAGCACGAACTTCTATCCGCTGGGCTCCTGCACGATGAAGTACAACCCGGTTGTGCACGAGGCCATCGCCGCGCAGACCGCGTGGTCCGGCCTCCACCCGTGGCAGAACGAAGCCGACGTGCAAGGCGCGCTACGCGTGATGCACGAACTCGCGCACGACCTCGGCGTTCTGACCGGCTTGCCCGGCGTCACGCTGCACCCGGCAGCGGGCGCGCACGGCGAACTCTCGGCATTGATGGTGCTGCGCGGCTGGCTCGATGCGCGCGGCGAGTCGCATCGGCGCACGATCCTGATCCCTGACAGCGCGCACGGCACCAACCCGGCATCGTGCACCCTCGCCGGGTTCAAGGTGGTCACGGTGCACAGCGACGAACGCGGACTCTGCGACCCGGAGGACGTGAAGGCGCATCTCGGTCCGGACACCGCCGGCTTGATGATCACCAACCCGAACACCCTTGGCTTGTTCGAGGAGAACATCGCTGAGATCTGCCGCTTGGTCCACGAGGCGGGCGGCAAGGTCTACATGGACGGCGCGAATTTCAACGCAATCGTCGGCGTCGCGCGCCCGGCGGACTTCGGCGTGGACATGATGCACCTCAACCTGCACAAGACCATGTCCACTCCGCACGGCGGCGGCGGCCCGGGCGCCGGACCGATCTGCGTGACGGAAGAGCTTGCGCCGTGGCTGCCGAATCCGCGCGTGGTGCGAGACGAGGATGGAATTTTCCGGTTGGAAGAGAGTGCTCAGGCCTTCGGACGCCTGCGCGGATTCCACGGCAACTTCTTGGTGCTGCTGCGCGCGTGGTGTTACGTCCGGCGACTCGGCGCGGAAGGCATGCGCCGCGTGGCCGAGAACGCGGTGCTGAACGCCAACTACTTGCGCGTCTTGGTGCGCGACCACTGGCGCGTGCCCTTCGATCGAGTCTGCATGCACGAGTTCGTCGCGCGTCCAACGCGGAGCATGCGCGACAAGGGTGCCCACACCATGGACGTCGCCAAGCGCCTGATCGAACTCGGCTACCACCCGCCGACGGTCTACTTCCCGCTGGTCGTCAACGAGGCGATCATGGCTGAACCCACCGAAACCGAATCGAAGGAGACGCTCGACGCCTTCGCGGCGGCGATGGCGCAAATCGCTCGCGAAGCCGAGGCCGGCGATCCGTGCCTGCACGAAGCCCCGCGCAACACTCCGGTCGGCCGCGTGGACGAAGCGCGCGCCGTGAAAGACCCCCGGCTCTGCTGGCAGTGCGGATCCTGATTGGAAACGGCGCTTGGTGAACGTCCTGCGCCGCTTCTTCCTGTTGCAGGGGATTCTCCTGCTGCTGCTCGGGGCGGCGCGCGCAGCGTTCTACTTCGCGCACGGTGATCCGGCAGCGCGCGCGGCCGAACGCGCCGACTGGGCGCGCGCCGCGCTGCTCGGCGCGCGCTTCGACCTGTTGGTGCTCGCCTACTTCGCGCTGCCTGCGATCCTCGCGTTGATGGTGATGCTCGCGCGCGGCCGACCCGGCGGTCCCGCGCGTTGGCTCGGCTTCGCGCGCCATTGGTTCTTCTGGTCCACGCTGCTGATTGCGCTGGTCGCTCTGGTGGACTTCAGCTTCTACGGCTTCTATCAGGATCGCCTCAACGTCATGGTCTTCGGCTTCTTCGAAGATCACACCACCGCGGTGCTGACGATGATCTGGGATCTCTATCCCATTCCGTTGGTGCTGCTGAGCGCAGCGGCCTTCGGCTTCGCGCTGCGCTGGACCCTGCGGCGAGTGCTCGCGCCTCACCATGCGCCCGCGGAATGGGGCGCGCGCGGCCCGACGCGCGCCGTCATCGCGGTCTTGTTGCTGTTCGCCACCGCTGCGGCCATGCGCGGCTCGCTCGGACGCTTCCCGTTGCGCGCGCGGATGGCATCGGTATCACAGCACGCCTTCGTGAACCTCTGCGCCTTGAACGGCCCGTACTCGCTGAAGGAAGCTTTCTCCGCTCGTCTCGCAGAGGACTCCAGCCCGCTCGCGCCCCGCCTCGGCTTCGCCGATCCGTCCGAGGCCTTCGGCGCCTTCCTCGGCGCCGAAGTCCCGCCGGATCTCGACCGCGCCGGCGCGATCGCCCTGCTTCGCGCCCATACCCCGGCGCCGCTGCCGCGCCAGATCTCCACCTCGCCCGCCGCGTCCACACCGCCGCACGTCGTGGTACTGCTGATGGAGAGCCTCGGCTCGCATCTCTTGCGCTATCACGGTCCGGACTTCGACCTGCTCGGCGGTTTCGCGCGCCATCTGCCTGAGGGGACCCTCTTCTCGCGCGCGTTGCCAGAGGCCGATGGCACCATCGGCACGCTCACCGCGCTCTCCACCGGCCTTCCAAATCGGCCCAACACCACTTATCTTTCCCAATCACGCTGGGCCGGCGAAACGATGCCCACCGCGCCCGCCGGATTCTTCGCGGCTGCCGGTTACGACACGCTGTTCCTCTACGGCGGCTCCACGACCTGGCGCAAGATCGATCGTTTCTTGCCGCGCCAAGGATTCCAAGAGGTCGTCGGTCAGCCCGCGATCCACGCCAAGCTCGGACTTGGCTCCGATCAGCTCGCCTACTGGAAGACCTTCGACGAGCACACCTTCCGCTGGTTGCGTGAGCGCATGCGCAACGCAGAGCGCCCGCTCTACGTCGTCGTGCTCACAGCCAGCAACCATCCGCCTTTCGAGTGGATGGAGCGATTCAATCTGCCTGCCATGACGCCGCCGGCAGAGCTCGCGGCCACCTTGCAACCCGGCGTCGCGGAGGGCCGGCTGCGCGGCCTCCAGTACTCGCTGCACGCGCTTGGCGATTTCCTCGATGGTCTTGCGGTGGACGGCACTCTGGGGCGCACCGTGCTCGCCGTGACCGGTGATCACAACACCTTCGACTATGCGCGCTATCGCAAAGAGGACGCCTTCGATCGCTTCGGCGTCCCGCTGTGGTTACACCTGCCCGAGGCCTTGCGACCCATGCCTCCGCTGGACACGGAACAGCCGGTCGGTCATCTGGACCTGCTCGCCTCGCTGATGCACCTGACGCTGCCTGCGGGCAGTTGGATGAGTTTCGGATCCTCCATCTTCGATCCGCACCGCAAACCGCGCGTCTACCACCTTGAGCAAAGCGAGAGCCTCGTCGTCGGCCGGAACGCGGCGCTCAGTGAAGACGCTTTTGGCGAGCATCCGTGGCGCTTTGATCCCGGCTCGCCGCAGCATCTCCTGCCCGCACTCCAGCTCGGCGCGGAGCACGAGGCTCTGCGACGCTGGGGGCGCGCGCGCCTCGCCGCGACCGACCATCTGATTCGCTGGCAGGAACCGCAGCGATGAGCGCGGAAATTGCACGCGCCCCCGCGCGGCGCCTCGACGACGAGGCGCTCGACGGCGCCGAGAACATGGCGCGTGATGAAGCCTTGCTGGCTTTGCGTGAAGCCCCCAGTTTGCGCTTCTATCGTTGGGCCCGTCCGACGCTCTCGCTCGGTTGGTTTCAGAACGCCCCTGCCCTGCCGCTCGACGCCGTGCGCGCGCGCGGCGGCGCGATCGTCCGGCGCATGACCGGCGGGAAGGCGATCTTGCACGAGCACGAGCTCACGTATTCGCTCTGCGCGCCGGAGCGCGGAGCGCTCGGCGGCGGCCCGGGCAAAGCGATGCGCGCGATCCACGACGCCCTCGCGACCGAACTCTCCCAACAGGCCGGGGCACCCGTCGCCGTGCGCGGCGCTCCGCGCTTGAGCAGCGACCGCGCTGGCAGCGCGTGGTGCTTCGAGGACTCCTCCCCCCTCGACCTCACGCTCGGGGACCGCAAACTGCTCGGCAGCGCCGCGCGACGGCGCGAGGGCTGGATCCTCTTCCATGGCTCGCTGGTGCTGGAGCGCCCGCGCGAAAATCCCGGCATCGCTGCGCTCGGTCGCGAGCCGGATCGCGACGCGCTCGCGGAAGCATTGGGCGCCGCGCTGGGTTACGCCTTCGTGCCCGGCGCGTGGAGCGAGGCCGAGCGTCAAGCAACAAGCCGGGTCCGCGCAAAGTACGCGGACCCGGCCTTCACGCTGCGACGTTGAGTCGCAGCGTGTTGATGCCTACTGGACGTTCAGAGTCAGGGCGTTCGAGTCCCGGAACCCTTGCGGTCCGTTGCAGAGGATCTCGAGGTGCCCCGTGCGGCCGGACATGCTGTTCGGAACGCGCACGAAGAAGGTGCCCGCGCCGTTGGACAGTGAAGTTTGCACGTCGAGCAACCTGAGGTTCGGGCCAATGTCCAGCGGATGCCCGTTGACCACGCTGCCGTTCAACTGCCTGCTCGCGTACAAGAACGTCTGGCTGCTCGCCGGCGCGTTGGAGTAGCTGTAGGCGTAAGGAACGCCGGTGTTCGGGGTCGTGACGCCGCTCAACGTGATGGTGTTGATCGGATCTCCGCCTGTGCTGCCCGTGACCGGCCGCACCACCAGTGCGAAATCGACGTCGACGGCGCCGGTTTCCGCGTGGCTGTCCTGGTTGACCTCGTCAGCGAACACGTCCACGACCCAGATGCCGGCGGCCGGGCTGTTGACGATCACCTGCTCGACGGTGTCCTTGGTGTTCGAGACGCCACCGCTCGTGCTGGTCGTCGCCGCAAGCAAACCGTTGTTGCCCCAGTAGACCGCTCCGCCCGGCGCAGTGACGCGCAAGGAGAGGTCGTTGATGCGGTGCAGCGAACTGTTGGTGGTGCCTGCACGATCGATGTAGACCATCGTGGCGCGGAACTCCGGCTGACCGGCCGGCACCGTCACGCTCCAACTCTGGCTGCCGCCTTCGGTGAGCACGTACTCTTCGTTGACGTAGAAGACTTCGTTGCGATCGTCGTAGAGCGTGTCGACGTCCGGACGGCCCCAGCCTTGGTGGGTGCGCGTCCGGTCGTGGCCGGTGCCAGCGAAGGACCACTGCTGCGTGGTGTTCAGCAGCATCGCCTTCGCGAGCGTGTTGTGCGGGCGGCTGTAGAAGACTTCGCTGCCGGTCGGGCTGTTGTTGAAGGCGTCCTCGTGCCACATCTGGTAGATGAGACCGAGGTGTCCGGCGGTGATCGGCGTCGCAGCAGAGGTGCCGCTGAACGCGGTGTAGTCGTCACCGCTGGCATAGCCGCCCGGATCCGAGTCCGAAGTCCACACCGAGTCGTACCAGCACGCGATGTCCGGCTTGATGCGGCCGTCGGCCGCAGGGCCGATCGAACCACCACCCGACCAAGCATCATCGTTGTCGTTGGTGTTGTTGTAGTGGCGCATGCCCCCGACCGAAATGATGTTCTTGGCCCAAGCCTGCGGGCGGGAACTCTGGTTTCCAGTGTTGGACTGCGACTGCAGGATCGAGAAGTCGTTCAGGTAGATGATGTCGTCCATCTCCTGCGAGGTGCTGTTGTACTGCGTCGTGAGTGAGCCGCCCCATGAGTTCGACTGGAACACCGCGCGGTAGGTGCTGTTCACGCACTCCGCGGTGTGGGTGTAGCGGTTCCCGAGCGAGCCGTAGTCGGGCAAGATGCCGCGCGTATTGCCGCCCGGCGCCGACAGCCCGTCGGCGAAGTTGATGCCGTAGGTGCAAGTGCCGTGCGCGTCGCCGTCACTCACCGATCCGTGGAGGATCGGCGTGCTGGCGCCGGGCCAGTCGGCGTGCACCTTGTCCACGCCGCCGTCCATGACTTCGGCGCGCACGCCTTGGCCGGTCCATCCGGCCTGTGTCTCGATGTAGTTCGAGCCCATCAACACGCGCGCGTTGTCCATGTCGTTTTCCGGATCGCCCACGCGGTCCAGGCCGATCACGTGCGGATGATTCGCCAGTGCGACGACTTGCACCGGCGTCAGGTAGGCCTCGATCACCCAGCCTTCGGGGATCGCCTTCAGCACGGTGGCGCCGAGATCGCCGATCAACGGCACGAGCTCGTCTTTGTGCTGAGTGCCCCAAGCCGCCACTTCGACGTTGAAGCGGTGCGGCGCCAGGGTGCCCTCGCTCCAAGCCGCGAAGACGGCGTCCTCCAACTTGTAGACCGGATGGAAAGCGCCGACCCAGCGCACGAAGGGCAGGGTCTGCACCGCTGCCGCGGTGGCCGCGTCCATCTCCCAGACGTTGCTGTGCCAGGCCAGGAAGCGGTGGTCGATGGCGCCGGCGGCGCGGATCTGCTCCCGCCACTCGTTGGTGCCGGGCGTCACGTACTGGACGATCCACAGGCGATTGCCTTCGCCTGCCTTCAGCTCATCAGGAATGCTCGGCTCACCGACGCCAAGCGGGTCGAACTCCGCGTAGCGGAGCATGATTTCGTACGGCAGCGAACGGTCGCGCGTGAAGCTCTGGCCCCCGTCGTAGGACAGGCGGAACCAGGCTTCCTCGGCGCCACCGGCGGCCGGAACAGTCCAAGTTTGGGCGACGACGGAGCCGGTTTTGATGGTCCGGATCTCGGCGTCGGGTGCAGCCGCTTGCTGTGCGGCCAACGGAAGCAGAAGAGCGATGCTCGTGAGAATCATGATGAGGGTGGGGCTGAGGAGCCAGAATCGGCAGGGAGCCTCACCCCAGCCTACCGGATTCTTAGAATCGCCAACTGGAATCTTCGGCCCGAATCCCCATGCGCAGCTACCTGGACCTTGTTCGGACCGTCCTCGATGAGGGGGAACGGCGCAGCGATCGGACGGGCACCGGAACGCTCTCCTTGTTTGGGGTCCAGACTCGTTTCGACCTACGGCAGGGCTTCCCGCTGCTGACCACCAAGAAGGTCCTGTTTTCGGCCGTGGTTCGGGAGTTGCTCTGGTTCTTGCGCGGCTCCACCAACGTCCGTGACGACCTCACTCAGCACACCCCGATCTGGGACGCCTGGGCCGATGAGAACGGAGATCTCGGCCCGATTTACGGCGCGCAGTGGCGCAGTTGGGGAGGCCGCGGGCACGACCAGATCGCCGAGGTGCTGCGCCAGATCCGGGAGAACCCGGACTCACGGCGCATGCTGGTCAGCGCCTGGAACGTGGCGGATCTTCCGCTCATGCGCTTGCCGCCCTGCCACGCGCTGTTCCAGTTCTCGGTCCGAGAAGGCGAGCGCCTCGATCTGCAGCTCTACCAGCGCTCGGCCGACCTCGCGCTCGGCGTTCCCTTCAACATCGCCTCCTATGCGCTGTTGCTGATGATCGTGGCGCGGGAAACCGGGCTCACGCCCGGAGTTTTCGTTCACACTTTTGGAGATCTGCACGTCTACGCCAATCACGTCGACGGCCTGCGCAAACAGCTCGAGCGTGAACCGAAGCCCTTGCCCGAGGTGCTCATCGCCGCGAAGCCGATCGACGCCCTGAACTTCGAAGACTTCACGCTGCTTCACTACGAGCACCATCCCTTCATCCGCTTCGAGGTCGCAGTGTGAACTCCGCAGCCGGATTCACGGTGATCGCCGCGGTGGACGAGGAGGGCGGAATCGGCCGTGGCGGCGGCTTGCCGTGGCGCTTGAAGGCGGACATGGAGTTCTTCCGGCGAGTTACGACCGGAGCGGGCGGCGGCGCGAATGCGGTCATCATGGGCCGCAAAACTTGGGATTCCATCCCGCCGCGGTTCCGGCCCCTGCCGGAGCGCCGCAACCTCGTGATCACACGGCAGCCGACGCTCGATTTTCCCGGCGCACACCGAGCGGCATCCTTCGCCGAGGCCTGGGAATGCGTGCGCGACGAGGGCGGCGAAGGTTTCGTGATTGGCGGCTCCCAGATCTATGCCGAAGCGCTCGCACACCCGAATTGCGCTCGCATCCTGCTGACCCGGGTGCTCGGGACACACGGCTGCGACAGCTTCTTCCCCCGCCTTGACGAGTTGCCCCTACTGAAACAAGGCGAAGAACAGTCCGAGGGGCTGCTGAAGTTCCGATTCTGCGTGTACGGACCGCCCGCGCGCCCAGAAAAGGGCTGAACTTCCCGCGCGCCAGGGCCGCAAAGGGAGGTGGAGCCTCATGCTCAAAGCCACTTCCCACTCCTCCTGCCTCCGCAAGCCCGACTCGGGCGGCATCCTGCTGATGGTGATGATCGTGATGACGATCCTCGCCACGATGGCCATCTCCTTCGCCGGCTCGAGTTCGGACCGGATCGCGGTCGTCGCCGACGGCTCCGCCGCCATGCGCGCGGAGTTCGCCGCGGAGAGCGGCGTCGAGTTCGCGCTGCGGCGCATGCAGTTCGCGCCGCGCTGGACCGGCACCGGTCCCGACGGCATGACGCTCGCGGACGGCTCGGTCTTCACCGTCGAAGTACTCGAGGACGCCTTCGAAACCGGGGGTGATACCGTGAAACTGAAGGTTCGCGGCGAAGCGCAGGACAGCGCCTGTCAATTCGGGGTCGACGCCGACGTCTCCACCGGCTGGGGCGCCGACGCCGAGGTCGCCCTGGCGGTGCTCGGCAACGAGTTCTTGATGGACGGCGGCATCATTCGCGGCGACGTGCTCGTCACCGACCTGCCGGACAAGCTGCACATGTGGGACTGGGACAGCGAGCAGTGGGTGCTCGGCGGCTACGGCGAGATCCAGGGCTACGTGTTCGACGGCGCCGTCGTCGAAGGCGAGTTGTTCAAGTACTCCACCGTCAACTACGGCGTGAACGCTCCTGAGCATCGCGTCAACGCGCCGGTGCGCGCGCCGAAGATCGACCTGGACTGGTACCTCGAGCCGGGGCCGGGCAAGGTCATCTACTACGGAGAGAACAACCTCATGAACGTGACCCACGAAGAAACCGTGGTGTTCGTGCTCGACGAGAACCACACCCTCAGCCTCTCGGGATGCAACTTCCCGGGCGGCGTGGTCGTCCACAGCCCGAAGGATTACGACCTCCTCAACAAGTACCGCAACAAGATCCTGCTCAAGCACGGTACGAGCATCGGCGGCGGCACGCAGGGCTGTCAGCCTTACATTGGGCTGATCGCACCGGGCTGCGAGGTCCAGTTCACGCACGAAGGCTGCGCCTATCAAAACGTGGACCACTCCGACATCTACGGCTTCTCGGTCTGGAATGAAGTGTTCATGGTGCGAAACGGTCGCATCACCGGCCAACTCGTCGTCCTCAACGAGGTGACCCACCTGCGAAATTCGGAGATCATCTTCGACCCGCTGGTCGCCGCGAACGTGCCCTACGGGATTAGCTTCGACGGCACCTCGTCCTACTCGGATCTGCACAAGATCTACGAGTGGTTCGACGAGTAATCACGCTCCGCCCGCGCATGAAAAAAGCCGCCCGCATCACTGCGGGCGGCTCCTTGATTGGCAAGCCGGCAAGGATTCGAACCTTGACTAGCAGGACCAAAACCTGCGGTGCTACCGTTACACCACCAGCTTTCAAGGCGGGAATTCTAGGCTCCCGGTGCGGGTGCGGCAAGGCGCAGGATTCACGGCCGCGGGGGCAGACGCGGCTGTCCGCTGAGTTCACGGCGAAGCGCATCCAACGCGTCGCGCACGCTCTGCTGCTGCACGCTGGAGCGCCCGGCACGCGCCCACTGTCGGCGTTCCACCGCCCATGCGCCCTCTGGTCCGGCCACGCCGATCCAGACCAGCCCGACCGGCTTCGCTTCGCTGCCGCCGTCCGGTCCCGCAACGCCGGTCGCCGAGACCGCCCAATCTGCGCCTCCGCGCTCGCGCGCGCCGGCGGCCATCGCGATCGCAACCTCCTCGGAGACGGCGCCGTGATGTTCGATCAAGGCTTCCGCCACGCCCAATTCACGCACCTTGCTCTCGTTCGCGTAGCAGATCCAACCGCCGCGGAAGACGCGCGAGGATCCCGGCACCGAAGTGATCGCGGCGGCGATGCGTCCTCCCGTGCAGGACTCCGCCACCGTGACGCTCGCACCGCGCGCAACGAGCGCGCGCACCACGACTTCGGGAAGCGTGTCCGCATCGCTTCCCCACAGCAGTTCGCCGAGCCGCTCACGCAGCGTCACGCTGGCTGCGTCGAGCAGCGTCTCCGGAGACGGTCCGCCCTCGGCGGCGAAGGCCAGCGCCGAAACGGTGACGCCGCGGGCGTTCGCCGTGATGCCGTAGCGCGGATTCTCCGACTCGGCGAGCAGTTCGCGGATCTTCGCTTCGATCGCCGATTCGGCCGCGCCCGCGGTGTGAAAACTTCGGAAGGCCACGCCCGCCGCACCGTGCGCGCGCTCGGCGAGGGCGGCGGCGCCGCCGCCGTCGTGGAATGCTGAGCGACATTCCACTGGCGGGCCCGGCATCGCCAGATAACGGGTACCGCGCGGAAGGTCGAGGACGAAGGCCCACGCGCTGCCCGCCGCGTTCGCGATCGGGCGCGCGTCGCCGGGCACGAAGCCTTGCGCCAAGAAAGGCTTGGGCGCCTCCTCGCGCAGATTACGCAGGAACAATTGCGTCAACGCTGCGACCGCACCGGGCACTTCTTGCAGGTTCACGCCCGCGTAAGCCGCTGTTTCCGCGCGCACGCGATCGTCGGCGGTCGGACCGAGACCGCCCGTCGAAATAAGCACCGAAGCGCTGCCGTCGAGCTCGCCGAGCGCGCGCTGCAGGTCGCCGGGCGCGTCGCCGATGGTCAAGAAGCGGCGCACCACGAAGCCCATGCGCAGCAATTCCTGTGCGAACTCGCGCGCGTTGCCGTCCGCGATGCGGCCCTGCAGCAGTTCCTCGCCGATCGAGAGCACCACCGCCTCGGGCTGCCGGGCGGGGCTCATGCTTCCTTCCCGGCGCGACGCTTGGCGCGACGCTCCCGCAGGCGCAGAGCCGCCAGTCCGACCTCGAACAGCAGGATGGTCGGGAACGCCATCAACACCTGACTGACCGGTTCGGGCGGCGTCAAGATCGCGGAGATGACGAAGGCGGCGACGATGAAGTGGCGACGATACTTCGAGTACATCGCCACGCTGCCGATGCCCGCGGTATGCAGGCCGAGCATCAGAACCGGCAATTGGAAGATCGCCGCCAACGCCACGGTCAGCAACAGGAATAGGGAGAAGTAGTACTCGAGCCGATAGGCCTGGACGAAGTAGCTCTGATCCGGCATCGAGTAGAGGTACTCGAGCATCAAAGGGATCAGGCCGAGGTAGCCGAAGGCCATGCCGGTCAGCGCGAGCATGATCGACCACGGCACGAAACGCATCACGGCGCGCTTCTCGTGCTTGTAGAGCCCGGCGGCGACGAAGGCCCAGAGTTGATAGAGCACGTAGGGAAAGCCGACCACGACGGCCAGCAAGAGCGAAGCCTTCACGAGGTAGAAGACCTCCTCCAGCGGCGACTGCACCATCAGGCGTCGCTCGATCACGACCGGCGGATCGTGGCTCGCCAGACGGTCCACCGCCTGCAGGTGCGGCTGCATGAAGAAGACCTCGACCTGCTTCGGAAACGCTAGCCACCCGAGGCCGAACACGACTCCGACCACGAGCAAACTCCGGAACAGCCGCTTGCGCAGCTCCTCCAGGTGCTCGGCGAAACTCATCCGGACGTGCTCCGGATCCTTCGCGTCGGGAGCTTCTTTCCCGGCCATGCTTGGATTATCCGCGCGCGCCAAAGAAAAAGCGGGCGACCGGGATTCCTCCCGGCCGCCCGCGGCGGCGAAGCTGAGCCCCGCCTACCTGCCGAGCCACTGCGTCCAGTCGCGCAGCGGGATCACCTCGACCGAGAGCGCCATCGCGGACTTGTACTCATCCAGGCTCTCCCACGGCATCATGTCGCCGGTCTCCTCATCGAAGAAGGGTGTGCCGAGCAGGATGTAGTCGGTCTCGCTGCTGACCTCTTCGCGGACTTCGATGCCCGCTTCGGAGAGCAGGGCGGCGAGATCGGCGGCGGCGTAGCGGCCGAAGCCGTTTCCGAGCAACACGGCGACCGGGGTGCGGTTGGGATCGTAGACCGCGTTGAACAGCAGGTCATCGGTACGAATCGGGTCGTACTTGTCGAGCTGGTTGAGCACCACCGCTTCGGAGCGGCTGGCCTCAGTGCGCTTGATCTTCACGCGACCCTTGACGGCATTGGTGTTCGCGTTGCGAACTTCGAACTCCATGCCCGCGGTGACGCGGTCGGCGTAGCCGCGGTCGATCCACACCATGCCGAGGTCGGGTGCCGAGGACAGCACCGCGCCGTCTGCGGTCGCGACGCGGCGATCCACCGAGTTGAGGCGGTCGGAGAGCACCGAATTGCGCTGCTGGAACTTCGTGATTTCGTTGCGCAGGTCGCGCTGTTGCTGATCGGAGAGGGTGCGCAGCGAAGAGAGCTGCGTATTCATCGTGCGCAACTCGTCGCGTCCAGCGTCCCGCTCGCGCTCGATGCTCACGATCTGGCTATTGAGGCTGGTTTGCAGCTCATCCTTCTCACGACGGGCATCGGCAAGAGCCTTGTCCTTATCGGCCAGGGCGCTCCGCACCGCGCTCTCGCGGGCGGCGAGATCGTTCCGTAGCCGAGCCGACTCGGCCAGCGAATCGTCACGCTCGCGGGTGATCTGCTGCACGCGTGAGATCGAAGGTCCCTGCACGTCGCTGTAACTGCGAACGTTCTGCGGGTCGATCTCGAAGACGCGCACCATCTCGTCGCGCGCGGCGACGACGGCGGCATCGTTCGTGAACTCGCCGTCTCCCTTGAAGCCGACGACGTTCGACAGTTCCCGACGCGCCAGTCGCTGAGCGGTCACGGTCGATTGCTCGGTGGTGAGCGTCGTCTGCGACAAAGTGAGCGCTTCTTGCAACTTGGTGGCCTCACTGCTCTGCAGGAAGGCGAAGAGGCCAGAAACTAGAGCGATCACGGCCAATGCGATCACCCACATGAGGCTGACCTGGGCGGCTCCGCGGTTCGACTGGGACATGGGACGGGTTCTCGGGACAGGGTGCGGGCGGGTGTGAGCCCGCGGCGGTGGGCGGGCAAGAGCCCGCAGGACGGGAGTTTAGCCCCGCCTCGGCTCTGGATTGCTGCCCAAGGAGACGGACTTTGTAGATGAGCCTTGAGAGGCGGTCAAGGCCGGCGCATTCTGGGGCCGTGGAGCCGGAGGGTCTGCGAGTGATCGGCGTGTTGGGAGGCATCGGGAGCGGGAAGAGCACCGCGGCCCACTTCCTGGCCGAAACGGACAGCGGCGTTGTGCTCGATGCCGATGCCGAGGTGGCCGCCTTGTTCGCTCAAGAGGAGGTTCTGAGCGCGCTCGAGGCAGCAACGGGAGGCCCACTTCGGCTTCCTGAAGGCGGACTCGACCGTGCCACGCTCGCGGGTCGCATCTTCGGCGACCCGGCCGCTAAGGCGCGCGTCGAAGCCCTGCTGCATCCGCGGGTGCGGGCGCGTCATTGGGAGTCGCTGGCGGCCCTCGAGCGGACGCGGCCGGGCGCGCTGGTGGTGCTCGATATCCCGCTGCTCATGGAGGGCGGCTTGCACTCGATCTGCGAGCTGCTGTTCTTCGTCGAGACTGCCGCCCCGCAGCGCGCCGCCCGCGCCACCGCCCGCCACGGCTGGAAGCCGGAGGAGTGGGCGCGGCGCGAGGCCAGCCAGATCCCGCTGCCGCGGAAGCGCAGCGCGGCTCATGCTATCCTGGTCAACGACGCCGGCCCGGAGCGGCTGCACCTGCAGTGCGCCCGTTGGGCCGACGCCCTCCGCGAGTTGCCCGTTCGCCCGTTCCGAGCGCGCTGGCCCTCTGCAGAGGCGCTGCCCTCGCCGCCCGTCGGCGCCTGACCGCGTCCCCTTCTCGCCGCTTTCCGGCAACCCTTTTCGACCACCATGGCCGATGTCGCACACAGACGGCGTAATCGCCGCCGCCGCCGCCGCCAGGAGCAACGCTCCTCCGGCTCTCCGGTTTTCATGCCGGCCAATCAGTTTCCGGCGCCGCCGCCGGAAGCCTTCGATCCTGCTGCGATCAAGTCCTTCGCGACCAAACGCAAGAAGGAAGAGCTGCACCTGCTGACCTATCTCGGTCTGCACCTCAACGATCTGCAGGACCTCGCCGAGAAGGATGGCGTCGAAGACGCGCTCGGTCTGCCGCGCGGTCCGCTGTTGCGGCGCATGATCCGCGCTGCGCAAGAACAGCACGGCGTGTTCTTCGTGGATGGCTTGGTCGAGGTCATGGCCGAAGGTCATGGCTATCTGCGGCACCTCAGCAACGACTACACGCCGAACTTCGCCACCGATCCGCTGCTGCACGAGGAGTTGATCGAAAAGCATCATCTGCAGACTGGGCACATCGTTTCCGGCGTACTCGCGCCGGTCGGCGAGCGTGACGACGGCCTGCTGGTGCTGCACGAAGTCTTGGAGGTCTTCGGCGAGGATCCGGAGAAGCAGTACGGGCTCGCGCCCTTCCACGACCTGGTGCCGCTGTATCCCGAGGAGCGTTTGGTCCTCGAGACCACCGCCGATCAGATCGAGATGCGC
>JAQBVK010000024.1 GCA_027623585.1 Planctomycetota bacterium | reverse complement strand
GGACCCTTCCTCGCGCGGCGCGCGATGCCCGCGGAAGAGGAGACGTTGGCCGCGGTGCATCGCACGCTCAACGAGCATGCGGTCCTCGCTGGCGAGCCGGAGGAACTCGCGCGCGACGGCGCCCGCGGAATGATCAGCGGCCTCGATGATCCCTACGCGCGCTTCATCGGTCCGGATGAACTCGCAGGCTTCCGACTGGAGTCCACGGGCACCTACGTGGGCATCGGCGCCATGCTGCATCCGGATGGGCGCATCCTCTTCCCGATCGTCGGCGGGCCTGCGGAAGCTGCGGGTCTGTTGCCCGGCGACCGGGTGCTTTCGATCAACGGCGCAGACACTTCCACCATGAACTCCGACGCGCTCGCCGCGCTGCTGCGCGGTCCACGCGGCAGCAGCGTTCTGCTCGAGCTCGAACGGCAGGACAGCACGCGGACCAGCACCGAGATCCGGCGGCGGCCGGTCCCGGCTGGAACGGTAGGCGACGCCCGGTGGCTGGATCGCTCATTGGGCATCGCCCACGTCCACCTGCGTTCCTTCGCCGAGAGCACGCCGCGCGAACTCGATCAGGCGCTCGAAACGCTGATCGCCGAGGCGCCGCTGCGCGGACTCGCTCTGGATCTGCGCTTCAACACCGGCGGCCAACTGGAGAGCGCGGTCGCCATAGCATCACGCTTTCTGCACGGCGAACTCGTATGCACGCTGCGCGACCGTTCCGGGCAACAGCAGACACGCACTGCGAATCTCGCGCTCTCGCGTTGGCCGGAGCTTCCGCTCGTGCTGCTCATCAACGAGTCCAGCGCATCGGGCAGCGAGGTGCTGGCGGGCGCCTTGCGTGACCACGGCGCCGCCGTCCTGATCGGCACCCGCAGTTACGGAAAGGGCATCTACCAAGAGGTTTACGACTTTGGCGAAGGCGG
Source organism: Planctomycetota bacterium (assembly GCA_027623585.1). GTDB lineage: Bacteria > Planctomycetota > UBA1135 > UBA1135 > UBA1135 > JAQBVK01. The sequence continues at coordinate 14,351 of JAQBVK010000024.1, read as the reverse complement.
CTTCGTGATGAAGTTCACGGCCGGCATGTACTTCACCCCTTCGGGGCGCGCGCTCGAAGGCCATCTTCATCCGGAGTTGGCGCCGGGCGGTCTCGAGCCGGACGTGCCGGTCGCACTAGACGAGGCCGCAGCGGCGGCGATTCATCGCTGGCACAACGTCAACCGGCCCGATCCGCGCTGGCGTGAGCAGGTCGAGGCGGCTTTTCCTTCCTATTTCCCGACGGAGCCTCCAGCCGACGCCGTGGAAGCGGCTGCGCTCGAGTTGCTGAGCGCAGCGATCCAGGAAGCATGAGCGAGCACGCGTTGGTTCTCGGAATCGAGACCTCCTGCGATGAAACCGCGGCGGCGGTGGTGCGCGGCGGCCGCACCGCGCTCTCCTCCGTGGTCCGCAGCCAAGTGCGCGATCACGCTGCCTGGGGCGGCGTGGTGCCCGAGATTGCCGGACGCAGCCACCTGGACGCGATCCTGCCGGCCGTCGAGCAGGCGCTTGCCGAGGCGAACTGTCCCACCGCCTCGATCGGCGCGGTCGCGGTGACGACCCAACCGGGCCTGCTCGGCTCCTTGCTGATCGGAGCGACTGCCGCGAAGGCCTTGGCCTGGGCCTGGGACGTCCCGCTGATCGCGGTCGATCACGTGCAGGCCCACGTTTACGCGGCCTTGATGCCGACGCCGCGCTGGGAGTTTCCTTACGTCGCGCTCGTGGTGAGCGGTGGCCACACTTCGCTCTATCGCGCGGATGATCCACTCACGTTGACGAGCTTGGGCAGCACCCGCGACGACGCCGCCGGCGAAGCCTTCGACAAGGCCGCCGCGCTGCTCGGCCTGGAGTATCCCGGAGGCCCCAGCATCGAAAAGGCCGGCCGCGCAGGCGACCCGAAGGCTTTCGCCTTCAAGCTGCCTCTGCTCGCGCCCGACTCCTTGGAGTTTTCCTTCTCGGGCTTGAAGACCGCACTGCTCTACACGCTGGTCGGCCCCGGCGGCCGCCGCGATGATCCGTGGCGCGTGCCTCGTGAACGCATTCCGGATCTCTGCGCGAGTTTCGAATTCGCGGTGGTGGAAACCCTTGCGCGCAAAGCCGTGCGCGCCGCCGCACAGCACGGCATCCCGCGCATCCTGGTCGGTGGCGGCGTGGCCTGCAATCGGCGGCTCCGCGAGCGTCTCGGCGCGCTCGCCTCGCGCGAGGGCTTCGAAGCCACCTTCGCTCCCCCCGCCTATTGCACGGACAACGCCGTGATGATCGCGGGGCTCGGTCACGCACGCTGGCAAGCCGGAGCGATCGCTCCGCTCGACGCCGAAGTCGCGGCGCGCGGAGAGGAGTGAATCCATGAGACGTGAGGACCTGGAGCGCCTGTTCGAAGAGGTACGCAGCGGGAGTTGCACTCCCGCCGAGGCGGCGGAACGCCTCGCGCAGCTGCCCTTCGTGGCCGCCGGAGACGTGCTCGTCGACACCCATCGCGAGTTGCGCACCGGCGCGCCCGAAGCGGTGTTCGCGCAAGGGAAGACGCCGCAGCAATGCGCCGACGCCGCCGCCGCCATCGCCGCTGCGCACCGGCGTGTGTTGGTGACGCGCGCCAATGAGGCCACCGCCGCTGCGGTTCGCGCCCGTTTGCCCGGAGCCGAATGGCATGCCGCAGCGGGTTGCCTGCTCTGGCGCGCCGAGGAGCCCAAGCGGCACGGACGCGTCGCCGTGGTCAGCGCGGGCACCAGCGATCAAGCGGTGGCCGAGGAAGCCGCGCTCACGGCGGATTTCCACGGCGCGGTCGTCGACCGCATTGCGGACGTCGGCGTCGCGGGCCTGCAGCGCCTGATCGCACACTTGGAGCGGTTCCGCACCGCAGATTGCCTGGTGGCCGTCGCGGGCATGGAAGGAGCTCTGCCCTCGGTCCTCGCCGGCTTGGTGGCCGTCCCCGTACTCGCGGTGCCCACCAGCGTCGGCTACGGGGCTTCCTACGGGGGCCTAGCGGCCCTTCTGGCGATGTTGAACTCCTGCGCGCCCGGCGTGGCGGTCTTGAACGTGGACAACGGCTTCGGCGCGGGCTTTTTGGCAGCCAGGATCTGCCAAATGGCACGGCGTTTGCATCCGTAATGGCCTGCAGATGGCCATGCCTGCCGCCCTCGCGCTGATCAGCCTGCTGTGTCCTGCCCTTCAAACGGCAGCGCAGTTGGCGCCGGTGCCGATCGCGGTCACGGAATCCGGTCTTCGCGTCGAGAGCAGAGACGCCGCCGTCGGCGACCGCCGCGTGGCGACCCCGTTCGGCGAGCTCTCCCTTCCGCTCGACCCGGTGGCCAGCGTCATCGACGGCGCCGCTCAACTCGAACAACTGCTCGCGCTCCATCGTGCCGGCACCCTCGACGACCACGGCCTCGCCCAGGATCTGTCGACCGCGGGTCAGTTGAGCGCACTCGTCGAGCACGCCACGCACTGGACCCTACGGGATCCACAATCGGTCGAGCCCTACCTGATCCTCGAAGCCTGGGGCGAACGCATCGACCCCGCGCCGCGCGAACTCGCGCGCGAGAAGCGCGTCGATTGGCTGTGGGAGCGAGCCCTCGAGCGTGATTGGGCGAAGGCAGTGCTGATCGGCCCGCGGCTTCGCGCCGAAGTCAGCGCTGCCTACCAAGCCCGCAGCGAACAGACGATTTCGATCTCCACGCTGCGCAAAGCGCTGCGCAGCCGTGATCCGCAACTGCGCCGCATTGCCGCCTTCGTCGCCGGCAAGCAGCAGGAGTTCTCGCTGCGCGCGCCCCTGTTGCTTGCCTCCTTGACCGATGTCAGCCCGGCGGCGCGGGACGGTGCTGCACTGGCCGCGCAAAGCGTGCAGCCCAAAGCCGCGCGCGATTACTGGTCTCGGGTGCTCGCGAACGGCGCACCCACGCTGCGTGGCCAGGCGGCGCTCGACCTCGGCCGCCATGGTGGTCGCGAAGGCATGCGCGCGCTGGTGCACGTGCTCGCGGCTTGGGACAAGTCGAGCGGAGACCGGTTCGAGTTCGCTGCGCGCGACATCTTCGTGGTCTCGAACTACGACTCGAACGCGCACGATCAACCCGGCTACGACGTGAACCATCTCGACCGTGCATTCTCGAGCGCGGATCCGACTCGCGAATACGTGGATCTCGGCAGCCGCTTCAAGGTCACGCGCTACGACGAGAGTTTGCTGAAGGTCTTGCTCGAAGCACTCGATCTGTGGGCCGAAGAGCCCACCGGTCGCGATGCCGTGCAGTGGCTCGATTGGTACCTCAATGAAGCGGTCGGGCAACGCCCCTGATCCGGAGACTTCATCACCATGCTTCTCATCAGTACGCTCCTGCTCACTCTTTCCGCTCAGCAAGTGGCGGTCTTCGAATCCGGCGCGCGCATCGAATGCGCGAAGTCGGCGACGGTGGGTGCGCGTTCGGTGGAAACTCCGGCCGGCGTCTGGGACGCCTCGATGGACCCGGTCGCTGCGGTGGCGGATGCCGCCGAGGAACTGCGCGTGCTCGCGCCGCTCAAGCAACTCGACTTCGCCGCCTGGAGTCACCGCGCCGCTGAGCGCGGCTTGTTGTCCGCGCTGCTTGCGGAGGATCCCAAGGGCAGCGCACGCGCGGCGTGGCTGGACGCCCTCGCCGGCCTCGGCGCCCACATCGATCCGCTCTCGGCCAAAGTGGACCGGGACGAGCGCGTCGAAGAAATGTGGAAGCGCATGCAGAAAGCAGAGGGCGGACGCTGCGCCCTGCTGGTCGGCCGCATCGAGGTCGAAGTCAGTGACGGCGCCACCGCTGCGCCGGGACGTCGCGTCGGCCTGGCCGATCTACGGCGCGCGCTGCGCGGCCGCGACGCGGATCAGCGTTGGGCCGCCGGCCGGCTCGCGCTGCGCCAGCACGAGACCAGCATGCTGCACGCCCTGCGCGACGCGAGTTTCGAGGACGACGAGCCCTGCGGGTCGATGGCCGCCGCGGCTGCCCTCTACGGCATGGATGAAGACCGCGCGCTGGGCTGGTGGGTGCTCGGCATGTGGCGTGAGCGCAGCCAAGACTCGCGCATTCGCGCCGTGCGCCACCTCGCTGAGTTCGGCGCCAGCGAACCCGCGGTCGTCGACGCCTTGGTGCTGACGCTGTCCGCGGATGGCTATCGCGGCGCCGGCGCCTACGCCTTCTTCGGCACTCAGATCACGATCGTCTCCGATTTCGACGTCGAGGTCGCGCTGGCCTCCGCGATCGCGGATCCGAACATCACCACCTTGGTCGAAGGCGCGGTGCTCTCGGTACGCATTTATGGCACGACCATGGCCGGTGAAGTGCGCGGCGCCTTGCAGAAGATCACCGGCGCCGATCCGGGACCGAAGGCTTCAGACTGGAAACGCTGGCAGAAGCAGCAGCAGGCCGCTGCGGCGCCCGCGCAGTAGTTCCTGCGGAGTCGTTTCGGCGGAGAGAGTGGACGGCTCGCGCTCCGCGCGCGACAATGAGCGGAATGGACTTGCACGGTCCCCCCGCCGTCCTCGCCCTGGAAGACGGCAGCCTGTTCCGCGGGCGCAGCGTTGGCGCGCCCGGCCGCCGCGCGTTCGAGTTGGTCTTCAACACCGCGATGACCGGCTACCAGGAGATCCTCACGGATCCCTCCTACTGCGGCCAGGGCGTCAACATGACCTACCCGCAGATCGGCAACTACGGGTGCCATCCGTCCTTCGACGAGTCGGACCGCTGCTGGGCCTCGGCGATGGTGATGCGGCAGATGTCCCCGCGCGCTTCGAATTGGCAAGCGGCCGAAACCCTCGGCGCCTATCTATCGCGCCACGGCGTGCTCGCGATGGACGGCGTCGACACACGCGAAATCACTCTGCGGCTGCGCGAACAAGGCGCCCTGCGGGGCGTGCTCTCGACGCAGGGCGAATCCGATGCCGAGTTGGTCGCCGAAGCGCGCGCGCATCCTTCCCTGGACGGGCGCGATCTCACCCACGACGTGAGTTGCAGCAAGGTTTACGCGTGGCGCGAAGGCTTGCCGGATGAGGTGACCGGTCTTCCCGGCGCCGTGGCCGATGGCGCGATTCCGGTGGTCTGCTACGACTTCGGCATCAAGCGCAACATCTTGCGCAACTTGGTGAGCGCGGGCTTCGCGCCGACGGTGGTACCCGCCGGAACCCGGGCTGATGAAGTCCTCGCGCTCAAGCCGGCGGCGGTCTTCCTCTCGAACGGCCCCGGCGATCCGGCCGCGGTCACGGGCGCGCACGCCGCGGTGCGCCGCATCGCCGAGAGCGGCATGCCAGTGTTCGGCATCTGCCTCGGCCACCAGATCCTCGGCCTCGCGTTCGGCGCACGCACCTTCAAGATGAAGTTCGGCCACCACGGCGCGAACCATCCGGTGTTGGAGCGCGCCACCGGGCGCGTCGACATTGCTTCCCATAACCACGGCTTCGCGGTGGACCCCGACAGCCTCGAGGGCAGCGGGCTCGAAATCACTCACTGGAACGCCAACGACGGCACCGTGGCCGGCCTGCGCCACAAGGAACTGCCGGTCTTCAGCGTGCAGTACCACCCCGAGGCGGCGCCCGGCCCGCACGATCCGCGGCTGCTCTTCGACCGCTTCCGCGAGCTCGCGCTGCGCACGCCGACGGCCTGCTAGCGCGACCTCCTCGCTCATCCCAGTCGGGGCCTGAGCAGATTCCGCAACCAGGCACAGGCGGCGGGGTTTTGTCCCGATAAGGTGATTCCAGGCATGCTCGCGCTCCTCCTCCCGCTCTTGGCCGCTCCGGCTGCGCCTTCGCTCCAGGAGCCGCCGCCGCCGGTCGGCGAGGTCCAGGAGATCACACCGGCCGAAGCCGCGACCGCCATCGCCGACGCCGTCCGCGGCAAGGACGCCGCCCTCGCCGAGGGCGTGATCCGGCTGCACGGGCACCTTGCTGATGCCGCCGTGGTGAAGGAAATCGGCGCCGCGCTCAAGCACGCGGAACTTGCCGTGCGTCTCGCCGCGGTCGAAGCGCTGCGCTTCAACACGCACGAGGCGGCAACCGATCTCCTGATCAAGCAGAAGAGCAACAAGAAGTTGCTCGAGGATCCGGTCACGGGCGAGGCCTTCGCCTACGCGCTCGGGCAGAAGCGCGACCAGCGCGCGATCCCTCTGCTCAAGGACGGACTGACCTCCACCGGCAACACCAACAACAAGGTGATGAGCGCGAAAATCTACGCGCTGGGCCGGATTCGCGACAAAGAGTCCTGTGAAGAGTTGATGAGTTTCCTGAACTCGGCCGCACTCAAGACCGACAAATACATCGGCGAGGTGCGCACCTCGATGGCAGTGCTGACTGGAGTGGACGTCGGCAAGAGCCGCAAGGATTGGCTGGACTGGTGGCGCGACAACAAGTCCAAGCTCAAGATCATCGCCGAGGAACCGCCCTTGCCCGAAGGCATGGGCGCTCTGAATTGGAAGCGCCTGTGGGCCACGCCCGAGGAAATCGAGGCGTGGAAGAAGGAACGCCGCGGCGGCGAAGAGGGCGCGGAAGACGGCGACGGCGGCGCGGGCGGCGACAAGCGTCCGCCGAAGCGCGAGCGTCCGCCCCCCGGCGGCGGCGACCAGTAAGCCTTACTGCAGTTTCGAAGGCGTGCGCAGCGCTTTGAGCAACTCGATCAGGCGCGGCGGTTGGCCGGTGCGCAGGATGCCGATGCGGAAGATCTTGCCCGAAAGCCACAACATGCCGATCGCGGTGACCGCCATCAGGATGCCGGTGCCCCAGAGTTCGAACAGCGGCGGATCCGCGGCGGCGCGGTTCATCATCACGAAGGGCGTGTAGATCGGGATCCACGACATCACGGTCGCGAGCGTGCCGTTCGGCTCCTGTGCGACGAAGACCATCGTGAACAGCGGCACCATCAGCAGAATGATTGCGCTGCCGACGAAGTTCTGCGCCTCTTTGACCGTGCTGCATAGGCTGCCGACCGCGAGGAAGATGCCCGCGAAGATCAGGTAGCCGCCCACGAAGTAGAAGGCGAACAGCGGCAGCAGTCCGGAGGAGCGGATCACGTCGAGCAGCGGACCCGCCCACTGCACCGAAGGCCCGGCGAACCACATCAGCACCCCGAGCAGCGACAGTACCCAGGCGCAGAGCATGGTCAGGCCGACGCCGGCGATGCCCATCAACTTGCCCATCATGATCTCGCCCGGCGTGGCGGAGGAAACCAGCACCTCGATGATGCGGTTCGACTTCTCCTCCACGGTGTTGTTGAGTAGCATCACCACGGTGTTGAAGATCGCGACGAACAGCAGGTAGACGAAGCCGACCGGAGCCCACTTGCGCAGGGTGTCGGCGATGCTGACGCGCTCGTCGCCTTCGGCCTTGGTCGGGTCGAAGGAAGCGAATTGGATGCGCGTCTGCTGGACTTCCTTGACCGTCTTCTCGTCCACGCCGCGGCGCTCGAATTCGCGCGCGCGCACCTCGGCGTCGAGCGCGGACTGAACTTCCTCTCGAAATTCTTGGTCGGTGAGGTTGGAGGACCAGAACTGCACGCCGTCGGCGCCGTGTTGCTGGTTCTTCGCGGCCATGGCGCCGTCGGTTGGGCGTTTGAGCCGCTGAGCCGCGTCGGGCGGGATCACCACCAGCGCAAAGAGCCCACGGTCACTCCCCGGCATCTTGCCGCCGGAAAGATAAGGCTTGAGCCCCTTCGCGATCTCCATCACCGGAGCCGTGGGATCCACGCCCTCGGGCAACTCGACGCGTTCATAGTCGCGGCGAGGCGCGCTGAATTCCGGCGCGTCCGGCTTCATGCTCGCGCGCAGCACGGATTCGAAGGCCTTGATGGCGGCTGGATCGCTGAAGGCTTCGGCGATCTCGCCTTGGCCAACCATCGCCTCGAATTGTTCGAGCGGATCCTGACTTGGATCAAAATTCCCCATTTGATCAGCCGGCAGTTGCGTCCAATCCACATCCGGCGCCTCCGGCGCCTTCTTTGGATCCGACCACACTTGCGCGTGCTTGAGCAGCGCACCCGCGACCTTGCGGTTGTGCGCGCGGTCGATCCCCTTCTGCACGGCACCCTCGAATTCGCCGCTCTGGTCCAACAGCACGAAGTGGCGCACCGGTTTGGCCTTGTCCTGCAGCAGTTCCGGCACCTTGACCGAAGCCACCAGCAGAATCGGGAACATCAGCAAATTGACCCAAAAGCCCTTGGTGCGGGCGTTCTCGGCGTATTCGCGGGTGGCAACGAGGTAGGCGTTTCTCATCGGAAGGACGCGACCTTGGCTTCTTCGCCGACCAAGTGCAGAAACACCTCGTGCAGCGTCGGCTCGTGGTGCTCGAAGGACGCGAGTTCGATGCTCTCGCGGAAACAGTGGCGCAGCAGATCCTGCGGATGCGCGTCGTCGGCCATCGTCAACTCGAAGCGCCCGACGGCGCCTTCTTCTTCAACCGGCTCGACGCGGGCCACGCCCGGCAGTCGCTCGAGCAGCTCGCGCGACGGTCCCGACAGGCGGACCTGCCGCGGAATCAGCGCGCGCGCTTCGGGGATCGTGCCGTCGAAGATCTTCTTCGCGCGCGCGACCAACAGGATGCGGTCGCACATGCGTTCGGCGTGCGACATCACGTGGGTCGAGAACACCACCGTACTGCCCTGATCGCGCAGATCGCGGATCACGCCCTCGAGCACTTGCTGGTTGGCCGGGTCGAGCCCGCTGAACGGCTCGTCGAGGATCACGAACTCGGGGCGGTGCGCGATCGACGCGAGCACCTGGACTTTCTGGCCCATGCCCTTGGAGAGAGTCTCGCACTTCGCGTCGGCGAAGTCCTTGAGCCCGTACTTTTCGAGCAGTTCATAGGCGCGCCGCTTCGACTCCTTCGCGTCGATGCCCTTGAGTTGCGCGAAGTAGGAGACGATCGCCCAGGCTTTCATCTTCTTGTAGAGGCCCTTTTCCTCCGGCAAGTAGCCGATGCGGTTGCGCACCTTGAGCGCCGAATCCGCGCCCAGCACGGCGATGCTGCCGCGCGTTGGCTTCACGATGTCCAGGATCATCCGGATCGTGGTGGTTTTCCCGGCGCCGTTTGGGCCGAGGAAGCCGTAGATGCTGCCGCGCGGCACCTCCAGGTCCACCGAGTCCACCGCAGTGAAATCGCCGTACTTCTTGGTGACGCCGCGCAGGACTACGGCCGGTGCGGAATCGTTCATCGTGCGGAAACCGCCGTCTCCAGCGAAGGCATCGCAGGCAACTCGCTCGAGCACGCGGCTTCAACGTCGGCCACGCGCTTGGGAATCGCGGCGGTCAACACTTCGGGTGCGCCGCCGGTGACGTGGACGTCGTCCTCGATGCGGACGCCGAGGCCGCGAAACTCCTCAGGCACGGTGTCGTCATCGGGTTGGAAGTACAGACCCGGCTCGACGGTCAGCACCATGCCGGGTTGCAGTGCGCGCGAGACGCCGTCCTCGCGGTAGCGGCCCGCGTCGTGAACGTCGAGACCGAGCCAGTGCGAGGTGTTGTGCATGTACCAGCGGCGATAGTCCTTCTGCTCCTTGCAGGCCTGCCACGGCCCCGGATGCACGCCGAGCTCGACCAAGCCGCGGCACAGTTCGTCCACCGTCGCCTCGTGCACCTGCTCGAAGGGCGTGCCGGCCAGACACAAATCGATCGCAGCGAGCTGAGCGGCGAGCACGACCTCGTATACGGCCCTCTGCGCCGGACGATAGGTCCCGTCTACCGGAAACGTGCGGGTGACGTCGCCCGCGTAGGAGCCGAATTCCGCGCCCGCGTCGATCAGCAGCAACTCACCGGCGTTGAGCCGCATGTGATTGGTGTTGTAGTGCAGGATGCAGGCGTTCTTGCCTCCCGCGACGATCGCGGGATACGCCCAGCCGCCGCCGTCGCCGCCGTTGCGGCGGAAGGTGTAGGACAGCAAGGCCTCGATCTCCCATTCACCGACGTCCGGCGCGGCCGCGGCCATCGCGAGCAGATGCCCTTGCGCGGTGATCGACGCGGCCTGGCGCATCAACGCCAGCTCGTCCTCGTGCTTGATCAGGCGGAGCTCGTCGAGCACCGGCCCCGGATCGAGCATGGTCTCCGGCGGTTGCAGGCCGAGCCGTACGCGCGCGCGCAATTCGCGGAGCGCGGGCAGCACGATTTGATCGAGTCCGGCGTGCGCGCCGAGCCGCACCCACGCGCGACGCGCGCGCGACAGAGCTTGCGCGGCGGCCGTCGCGAACTCGGTGTTCGCGCGCGCGGCAGGGAATCCGAGACGTTCACGCGCGCCTTCCGGTCCGAGTCGCCGGCCATTCCAGATTTCGCGGTCTCGATCGCGCGGCAGCACGAAGAGTTCTGCCTCGGGCACTTCTTGAATGCCCTTGGAGAGGATCAGCCACGCCTCCGGCTCGGGACACGCGCTCAGGTACCAGAAACCTGACTCTTGACGGAACGGATGGTCCACGTCGTGATTGCGAGCCGCCATGGCCGCACCCGCGAACAACGCGACGTCGCCATCCTCCATGTGATCGAGAAAAGCCGCACGCGCACGCGCGGCGAGCAGCTCGGGGCGGGGAAACATCGGCACCGAGCGATTGTGGGTATCGGCAGGCTCGCGGTCAAACCATGCCGGTAGCACGCCAGCGATTTCCCTATACTGTTCCGCCCAAATCGATCCCCATGGCTGTTGCCGAAGCGATTTGGGACACATTCCCATGATTCTCAGCCTCACTCTTCTTCTCGCCGCGCAAGGCGGCATCGCTTCCGAGCCCGTCATCACGCCCGCCCAAGACCAGGATCCTGTCAAGGTCTGGAGCGGCAGCGTGGACGGCGGCCTGACCCTGGTCGGCGGCAACAACGACTCCACCACGGGCTCGCTCAACGCCCGCATCGGCCGCGCCTGGGGCGCCTGGGCCGTGGATGCCTACGCGGGATACACCGGCGTGCGCACCAGCGATCCAGTGACCGGCGACGGCACCACCACCGCGCGCATCATCACGCTCGGCGGTGGCGGCAAGCGCTTCCTCGACGACACCAACAACCTGTACGTGTACCTGAAGGGCGGCGATCGCCGCGATGAGCCGAACGGTCTCGCCGAACGCTTCGACTTTGGTGGCGGCGTGGGCTACAAGTTCGACCTCTATGAGAGCGCGTTCCTCGCGCTCGAAGGCGGTGCGTCCTGGGTCAGTGAAGAACTGGTCGGTGTGGCGGAGAAGGAAGAAACCGGCGCCGCGCGCATCGCCTACAACGCCGAAGCCCCGCTCGCGGGCGACGTGAGCTTGTACGGCAACGGCGAGTACCTCAACGGTGGCGAGGTCGAGTCCTTCACATCCATCACGGGCGTGAAGTGGAACTTCCGCCCGAACTGGAACCTGCAGGCTTCGATTCAGGTCAACTACGACGGCAGCCCGGCTCCGGGTTTCGACGACACCGACACGATCTTCGTGCTCGGCGTCGGCGTCAGCTTCTAGAGCGCGCGCCGCAAGGAGCCGACGACGCCTCGCGCGTCGCCGGCTCTTCGCGTTTCCGCGCAGGGGAGGACGGCTAGAATGCGAAGGCATGGTGTTGGACCTGAAAACGGCGGAGATGCTGACTTCGCCCGAGGCCCGCGAGACGATGGCGCTGTTCAGGAACTCCTCGGAGGATCCGTTGGCGATCCAGGAGTCCTTCCGCGGGATGTTCCCGGAGAAAATTGCGCGCGCCCTGGGCGAACTCCGCGCGCTGCGCCGCCGCGCCATGCAGAAGTTCGCGCGCGGCAGCGACATGTACTTCACCAAGCCGCAGCTGGAGCAGGCCTCCAGCGAGCCGGTCGCGCTCTATCGAGCGCCGCGTTTCCTCGCCGCCGGCGAAACGATGGTCCACGACCCTTGCTGCGGCATCGGCTCCGACACCATCGCGATGGCGCGCGCCGGGCTCCAGGTCGAGGCCGCCGATCGCGATCCGGTGGCCTTGCACTTCGCAGCCGCCAACGCCGAGGTGAATGAGATGAGCGCGCAGATCCGCTTCCGCGAAGCCGACTGCGAACTGGAAGCGCCGCCGCCCGGCGGCGCGATCTTCCTCGACCCGGCGCGCCGCCGCGGCTCGCGCCGCATCATCCGCCCAGAAGAGTGGTCGCCGGGGCCTGACGCAGTGCGACGCGCGCTCGAAGGGCGCTCCTCGGCCGCGCTCAAGCTCTCCCCCGCCGTGGACATCGCCGAGCTGCTCGAGCACTTTCCGGCGCCCGACGAGATCGAAATCCTTTCCTTCCTCGGCGAAGCCAAGGAAACCGTGTTCTGGTACGGCAAAGCGGCCGGCAAGGAAGCGCGGCGCGCCACGATCCTGCCTTCCGGAGACACCTACGCCGGCGTGGAACACGCGCAGGCCGAGAACGGCGAGTTGCAGGAATGGATCTACGATCCGGATCCGGCACTGGTGCGCGCCGGCTTGCTCGGCGCCTTTGCGGCACAGCACGGCCTGGTCACGATTGATCCGCAGATCGCCTATCTCACGGGACCGAAGCGCGTGGATTCGCCCTTCGTGGACACCTTTCGAGTCCTCAATTGTGAAGCTTTGGATCCGCGCAAGATGCGCGCGATGCTGCGCGAGCATCAGGCCGGCGAACTCGCGATCCGCAAACGCGGCATCGCCGAACGTCCGCAGACTCTGTCGCAGCGATTCCTTCCCAAGAAGTTCGGCGACCGTCGCCTGACCTTGATTGCGACGCGCATCGGCGACCGCCACATCGGCATCCTCTCCGAGTTCGTGCAGGGATGAGAGCCGCTCCTTCGCCCCCGCGCCGGGCCTGGATCGCGATCGCGCTCCTCGCCGTCGCCGGGTGCGATCGCGGTGTGGCGCCCGAAACGGTGCTGCGCTTCCCGATCGGGGCCGCGCCGGACTCCTTCGATCCGCGCCGCGCGCTGATGGCGCTGAACGGCTTGATCCAGCGGCAGGTCCTCGAAACGCTGACCGAGTACGACCCGCAAGATCCTTCGGGCGCGCGCGTGCTGCCGCTGCTCGCCGAGTCCTGGACGACTTCGGCCGACGGACTCGAATGGAACTTCACGCTGCGCGCCGACGCACGTTTTCACGATCCGAGCGAGGAGCCGCTGTGGCCGGGCCGTGAACGCGCCGTCGAAGCGGCCGACGTGGTCGCCTCGTGGGTGCGTCATACCGCGGTGCGAGGAGATCGTGAGAACACCTGGACCGTCTATGCCGGCGTGATCGCAGGTCTCGACGCGGTGCAGGAGGCGGCGCTCGCCGCCGCGAGTCCGGAAGCCGCGGACGCGACGTGGAAGGCCGCCGCGCGTTCGGGCGTCAGCGGCTTGAGCGCGCTCGACGCGCGACATCTGCGCGTGCGCCTGACGCAACCGGACGGGCATTTCTTGCAACGTCTCGCCTCGCAGGCCTTCGCGGTGATCCCGCGCGAGCTCGCGACCGAGGAAGTGCGCGATCCGCGTGATCACGCGGTCGGCAGCGCGCCCTTCGCCGTGCACTCCTGGGATCCCGGTCAAAGCGCGGTGTTGCGGCGCGTGCCCGGCTGGCGCGGACAGGCCGCGCCCGGAGGCGGCACCGCGCCCTTCGTGGACGAAGTGCGCTTCGATTTAGTGCGTGAATCGGCGGCGCGCAGCCTGATGTGGCAGGACGGCACCCTGCATCGCATTTCGCTCGGCCCCGACGGCATCGCGCAGTTCACTGAGAACGGAGTCTTGAAGCCGGAGTACGCGCGCGCCGGCGCGCAGCTCTCCGAGATCTTCGTGCCCGACCTCACGCTGTTGGTCTTCAATATGCGTGATGAAACGATCGGCGCGCGGCTCGACGATCCGGCCGAAGACGCGCGCCGCGCGAAGCTGCGCGCCGCGCTGGCCGCCGCTTTCCCGCGCGACGTTTGGCATCGGCTGTTGCGCGGCGATGCGTTGGCCGTGCCCGCGCGGCACTTTCTGCCGCCGCAGCTCGCGGAGGCCTCCGCCTGCGCGGACTTCCCCTACCTCGGCCCTGACTTGGCTCAGGCCGCAGCGCTGCTCGCCGAAGCTGGCCACGCCGGCGGCGCGGGACTGCCCGAGTTGGTGCTCGACCTCACCGGCGAGGACGCGGGATCTCGTTCGGTCGGCGAGGCCTATGCCGAGAATCTGCGCAGCCTCGGGGTGCGGCTGCGCGCGCAGCCGAACGTCTGGAGCACCTTGATGGAGCGCGCCCAACGCGGCGAGTTCCAGATGACGCTGCAGGCTTGGACCCTGGATTGGCCCGACGCCGCCTTCCTCTACGCGTTGTTCTGGGGCGGCAACGCCGGCACCGAAACCAATCTTTCCCAGTTCAGAGATCCCGGCTTCGACGCAGATTGGGAGGAGTTGCGCCGCAGCAGCGATCCGGCGCGCCGTGCCGAACTCTGCCGCCGCCTCGGCGCGATCCTCGCCGCCCGAGTCCCAGCCCTGCCGATCGACCATCGTCGCGGCTATCTTCTGAT
>JAQBVK010000023.1 GCA_027623585.1 Planctomycetota bacterium | reverse complement strand
GGGCGTGGCTTCGGTGGGCGCGTGTCCTTCGATCGCGTAGTAGAGTGCGATCGGCACGTAGATCGCGCGATCGATCGGTGTGCCGGTCGGCGCGAGCACGCCGACGACTTCCGACTCGGCTTCCTCGTGCTCGGGCGCGCCGGCGACGCCGCTGACGTCGTGCGCGGGCCGGAAGCGGCTGCCGACGCGCAAGTTCGCCGCGCGCGCGGCTTCGGAGCCGACCACGGCGCGCTGGAGTTCCGGATGCGCGGCGTGCTCATCATGCGCGCCGCCCTCCTCTTCATGCTCGTGGGCTTCGAGCAGATGCTCGCGCAACTCCGCGAACTCGTCGGCGGTGTGCACGAAGGCTGCGCCCTCGGCGAAGCGCAGCGGCGCGCCCTCCTCACCCTCGCCGCCAAGGCGTACCTTCTCGAAAAACTCGCTGGTCACGCCGACGATGCGTGCACCGCGGTAGGAGTCCCCCACCGCGACCGGGACCGCCCAGGTCACGCCCGGCGTGGTGCGCAACTCAGTCCAAAGCTCGTAGGGAAGGTTTCCGGGGCTGGTGCCGAGGTGATAGACCGAATTGAGCACCAACTGCAGCGGCGCGCCTTTCGCGCCGACCACCTGGTCGCAGATCGCGGCCGCGCGCAGGAAACCGCGCTCACCCGCCTCGCGGAGCGCGCCGATGGTGGTGAAGAGCGCCACGCCGAGCGCCACCGACAGACTGGTGAGCGCGGTCGCGAGCGGGCGACGGCGCAGATTACGCACGATGATGCGCATGGCGTTCATCGCAGATCCTCCACGCGCACAACGCGGTCGAAGGCGGCGGCGACTTCCGGATCGTGCGTCGCGCAGAGCACGGTGCTGCCGGCGACGCGCGCCGAGTCGAGGATCGTGCGCAGCACGGTTGCGCCGTTGGCGTGGTCGAGCGCGCCGGTGGGTTCGTCGGCGAGCAGCACTTCGGGTTTGTTGATGAGCGCGCGTGCCAGCGCGACGCGCGCCTGCTGGCCGACCGACAACTGCCGCGGCCAATGCCCGAGCCGCTCACCGAGGCCGACTTCGCGCAGCAGCGCCTCGGCGCGCCCGGCTTCGGCGCGGCGGCCGGTGAAGGAGGCACCGAGTTCCACGTTCTCGCGCGCCGTCCAGCCGTCGAGAAGGTGAAAGGTTTGGAAGAGGTAGCCGACGTGGCGGGCTCGGAAACGGTCGCGGGCGGCCTCGCTGAGCGTCGCCAGATCGCTGCCGGCCACCTCCACGCTGCCGGCGTCGGGCGTGAGCAAGCCGCCGACCAAGTTCAGGATGGTCGTCTTGCCCGAGCCGCTCTCACCCATCAGCGCCACGCGCTCGCCGCGCGCGACCACCAGTGAGCGAACGGAAAGCACCGGCGCAGCGTTTTCGGCGGCTCCGAAGCTCTTCTGAACGTCACGCAAGCGGATCATCGGCAGAACACCCGGGCGGTGCTGCCTTAGAATACGGAACTCGACGCTTGCCATGAACCGCTACGACATCCGTACTTACGCCGTCATCGGCGCCGGAAACATGGGTTCCGGCATCGCTCAGAAGATCGCCACCGAGGGTCTCCCGGTGGTGCTCGTGGACCTCGACGACGAGAAGGTCGCGCGCGGGCTCGGGATCATCCGCAAGATGGTGGACCAGGGCGTGGAGCGCAAAGTCTTCCGCCCGGAGCGGGCTGAGAAGATCCTCGGCAACATCAGCGGCACCTCCGATTGGAGCAAGCTCGCCGAGGTGGACATGGTCATCGAGGCCGTGTTCGAAGACCTCGAGGTCAAGCGGCGGGTCTTCCGCCGCCTCGGCGAAGTGTGCAAGCGGGACGCGATCCTCGGCACCAACACTTCCTCCTTCCTGGTAAAGGACGTCGCCGAAGTCACGCTCCATCCGGAGCGCGTGATCGGCCTCCACTTCTTCTATCACCCGGCGAAGAACCGGCTGGTCGAAGTGATCGGGCACGAGGATTCCGATCCCGATGCCTTCGACGCCGCGTGGGCGGCGATGGAAGCCACCGGCAAGACCCCGATCCGCAGCGCCGACGCGCCGGGCTTCGTGGTGAACCGCTACTTCGTGCCCTGGGTCAACGAGGCCGTGCGCCTGCTCGGCGAGGGCGTCGCCGATCTGCCCACCATCGAAGCGGCGGCGAAGCAGGCCTTCGGCGTCGGCATGGGCCCCTTCGAGTTGATGAACGTCACCGGCGTGCCGATCTCGCTGCACGCCGCCAACTCGCTCGGCAAGTCGCTCCATCCTTTCTATGCCGCGGGCGAGGCGCTGGTCGAACACGTCGAGAGCGGCAAGGGCAATTGGAGCCTGGAGGGCGAGGCCGACGCATCGAAGTTCCAAGTCGTCGCCGATCGTCTGCTCGGCGTGACCTTCTACGTCGCCGCGCAACTCGTGCACGAGGGCGTCAGCACGGTCGAGGACGTGGACATCGGCGCGCGCGTGGGTCTGCGCTGGCCGCACGGGCCGTTCCAGATGATTAACAAGATCGGCGTGGAGCGCGCCGCGGAGCTGGCCAGCGCCATCGCCGACAAGTGGCACCTCGACGTGCCCTTCCTGATCGCGAATCCGGGCGACCGCAAGATCCGCATCAACCTGGTGCAGTTCGAGGAGAAGGGCGGCTTGGCGGTGATCCGCTTCAATCGACCCGACGCGCTCAACGCGCTCAACGTGCAGGTCGGCGTGCAGTTGCTACAGGCGATCGAGCGCGCGCGCGTGACCGGGCTGCCCGGCCTGGTGCTCGCGGCGAGCGGCAAGGCCTTCGTGGCCGGCGCCGACGTGAAGTTCTTCGTCGAGAACCTCGAGAAGGACGCCTTCGAGCCGATCTATCACTTCGCGCGCGTGGGCCAGGACGTCTACCGCACGCTCTCCGGCAAGCGGCAGCCGAGCACCGCGCGCGTGCAGGGGCTGTGCCTAGGCGGCGGCACCGAACTCGCGCTCGCCTGCGACTTCGTGGTCTGCAGCCCGAAGGCGATGTTCGCGCTGCCGGAAACCGGCATCGGCATCGTGCCCGGGCTCGGCGGCACGCAGCGACTGCCGCGCCGCATCGGCCTTCCGCTCGCCAAATGGATGATCTACACCGGCGAGTTCGTGAGCGCAGCCGACGCGGTCGAGATCGGTCTCGCCGATGCGCGCGCCGAATTCCGCGAGCTCGACGCGACCTGCGCGTCCTTCTCGCTGCGCGGCCGCCATCCGGGCCGCACCGCACCCTCTGCGGCGCCGTCGACCAAGTGGCAGGCGCTGTGGGATTTCTTCGCGCAGCACAGCGTCGAGCAAATCCTCTCCGGCACCGCGCCGGCGAACGGCGACAAGATGGTCGAGCGCGCGATCAAGCGCATCGCGACCAAGAGCCCGCACGCGCTGTACGCCGCGGAGAAGCTCTTGAACGATGGCGCACGCATGGAGCTCGACGCCGGCCTCGACATGGAGCTCGACGCGCTGAAGGTGGTCTTCCTCCATGCCGACGCGCTCGAAGGCATGAAGGCGCTGCTCGAAAACCGACGTCCGGCGTTCCGGCAACCCGCGCAGGTCTGATTCAGCTCGCTGGCCGGTAGGGAACGTCTTTCCAGGCGCCCTTCCCGCCTGCTGCCTCTGCCAAGAGCTCCTCCGCGCGGCGGATCAGGGTGTCGCGTTTCGCTGACAGGTCCTCCGGATCGAACTCCACGAGCAGGTGCGGAATCGCGCCGATCCCTTCGGGGCCCCGGCCGTCGTTAAAGCGCCCCATGTTGCTCGACACCGATACGTAGAGCGCGTACTTGCCGGAAGGCAGCTCGATGGTCTCCTTGCTCGAGGACATCCCCGCCGTGGGACTCTCGCCGATCATCAGCGCGCGGCCGTCCTCCTTGAACATGCCGCTCGCGGTCTCCCCGGCGCTGACCACCGAGCCGTCCACGATCACGACCACCGGACCTGCGTAAGGATTCGGGCCGGCGCTCGCGTAGCGCTTGCTGAAGGCCAGTTCTTGGCCAGCCGGCACGAAGCGTCCCATCAGCGCATCGTGATCGAAGCCGCCGCCGCTATTGCCGCGGAAATCGAGAATGATTCCCGGCGCGCCAGCGAGATCCGCCAACGCCTCGTCCACCTGCTCCGGCAGATCGCTCTTGCAGCGGCGCAGATGCAGATATCCGACGCCCGATTCCAAGCGCGTCCAGGTCACGTCCTTCTCGCCCTTCATTCCATCGGGAAAGGCGGCTGGTCCATAACTGCGATAGGAACTGCGGCCGAAAGTGATCGTGCGCGCCTTCTTCTTTCCCTCCGGAGTCTTGACGTCCATCGTCATGCGTCCGCCCTCCTTGCCGGAGAGGCCGAGGTGCGTGGTCCAGAAGAACACGTGCTGCTCAGCGCCCAGCGCCCACACGTCGCGCACTTCCTCCATGCGCGCAGTGAGCCATTTCTCGACCGGGAGCCCATCGACTTTGAGCACTTCGGAACCCGGATCGACGCTCGCGTCCGCTGCCGGTCCCGCCACGCTCTTGACGTAGATCTTCTTACCGATGCGGCACCACGCCATGCCCGAGCCGCCTTGGCTGCCTCCGAAGGGGGCGTCATCGGGCCACTTGAGTTCGTCGCCCTTCGCGCCCGGCCGCACTTCCGCGTGGCCGTCCTTGAGCCGCGCCACGATGCGCGCCAGCACCAGGTACTCGTCGCCGTCATCCTTGGCCGACTTGGCCGCTTTGCCGAACTCCTTGCGCACCGCCTTCCAATCGATATCTTTCATCTCGAAGAAGTGACCGCACTTTTCCTCGAGCGCGTCGAGCGCGCATTCGACGTCCTCCTCGAAGGACTGCGGCGCTGCAGCCGCCAGCGCGATCATGAGCAGAGGAGCGAGCATGATGGATTCTAGCCACGATCAGGCGCGCGACCGAGAATCTGAGAGACTGGAGGTGCGCTCTTACGCATACTCAGGGTCCCGTGAAACGCGCATCCCTCGCGTCCATCGCCACCCTGGCCAACACCACAGCAGGAGAAGCTGCCTGTTGGGAAGTGTCGGGGCCGCTGAGACCGACCTCCGTGCAGATCCTGGAAGTGCGAGAGCGGGACCAGCTCTGGCGAGTCGCCTGCAGCGAAAAGCGGCGACTCTGGTGGAAAAGATACTCGGTGCCCGCGTGGAAGCTGCCGCTCACCTTGCTGCAACGCAGCCGCTCCCGGCGCGAGGCGGCCGGCTTGGAGCTGCTCAGGCAGCGCGATCTGCCCGCTCCTCGAGTCTACGCATGTTTGGAGTGGCACCGCCATCGCATGCTGCACGAGTCCGCGTTGATCACTCACGAACTCCCGGACGCCGTTCACCTGACCGCCTTCCTGCGCGATGAGCCGGATCCGGAGCGCCGGGCCGCCGCCTGCCGCGCGGCCGGGATGCTCGCCGCGCAACTCCACCGCGCAGGCATCGGACACTTCCGATTCCTCGCAAAGAACATCTTGATCGTGCCGAACGCGCCGTTGCGTGCGTGGGTCCTCGACGCGCCGTATCTGTGCGCCTGGCGCGGAATGGCGCCCCGCGCAGTGCGGCGCTTCGATCTCGCATCGCTCTGCTCGCGCGCAGGCGAACTCGAGCCGGGGCAGAGCGAAATGGCGATCCAAGCCTACGCGGAGACTCTCGACGAAGATTGGGAGTTCGACCGGCTGCACCACATCCCGCGCTGGCGGCTGCGCTTCCGCCGCGTCAGTCTGTACTTAGCCTCGATCTGGACGGGACACCGCCCCGACCGTTGGCTGGACCGACCGCAACGCTCCGCATGACGCTCCGCGAACGACTCAAGTTCTACGATTCCCCCGAAGGCGCGGAGGAGTATCTCGACGAGTACGTCAAGGTGCATCGCCGCCTGAGCGACCGGCGCGAGCGACGCATCCTCGCGCGCTGGTTCGAAGGGATGGGAGCGCTCGACGTCGCGATCGACCTGCCTTGCGGATTCGGACGCTACTACGGCTTCTTGCGCGCGCATGCCCGGCGCGTGATCGAGGCCGACTACAGCCGCGACATGGTCAAGGCTACGCAAGCCCGGAACGAAGCCTCACCGCCGTCGGGCTTCCGCTGCTTCGGACACGAGATCCCCTTGCGTGACGGCGCCGTGGATCTCGCCTTCTCGATGCGGTTGAGCCACCACTTGGTGGATCCTGAGATCCGGCGCGCGCACTTGCGCGAACTCTGCCGCGTATCGGGTCGCTGGGTGGTGTTCTCCTTCTTCGATCACGCCAGCGTCAAGAACCTGCTGCGACGCGCGCGCACCAGCGTGGGCCTCACCCGCAAACCGCCGAAGAGCACTCTGCGTCGCGCGGAAGTGCGCGCGCTCGCCCAGGAGTGCGGCTTCCGTGTGGTCGAAGATCCGTGGCTCTTCGTGATCGGTTCCGGTCACCGCTTGGTGCTCGGCGAGCGCGTGAGGTGATCGGTCTCCCAGACGCGGCGCATCATCGCCGCGTCGGCGTTGCCGCCGGAGAGGATCACCAGCGCGGTGCGGCGCGGAGCGGCGGGCTGCTGCGCGAGCCATTGCGCCGCGGCGGCCATGCCCAGTGCGCCGGTCGGCTCGATCTGCAGTTTGAGCAGATGCACGAGCCACTGCGTCCAGTACGCCATGGCATCCTCGGCGATTTCGAGAATGCCGTCGCTGCGCTTCGCGTAGTGAAGCGTTCGCGCGGAGAGGCTGAGGGTTCGCGCGCCGTCGGCCATCGTCGGCGGCGCGTCGTCGAAGGAGACGATGCGGCCTTCGCGCAGTGAGCGCGCGGCATCGTTCGCGAGCAGGGGCTCGCCGCCGAAGACCTGACGTGGCGCTCCGCGCTTGTTCGGCGCTGGGCCGGAGCCCTGAGTCGCGATCACCGTTCCAGAAAGCAAGCCGCCGCCGCCGACCGGCACGAACACGGCCTCGACCTCGGGATGGTCGCCGAGCGCTTCGAGCGCGGAGGTGCCCTGACCGCAGATGATCTGGTCGTGATCGTAGGGAGGAATCAAGGCGAAGCCTGGTTCCGCCCCCATCTCCTCCGCTTCGCGCTCCGCGTCGGCGCGCCGGTCGCGCAGGATCACGCGCGCGCCGTAACTCTCCGTGGCGGCGCGCTTCACGGCGCTGCTCTGCGCATGCATGAAGATGGTGGCACGCACTCCGAGATCGCGCGCCGCCCACGCCACCGCCTGCGCATGGTTGCCGCTGCTGAAGGCGACCACTGAAGCCGGCAGCGTTCCCTGCTCGCGCATCCAGAGCATCGTGTTGAGCGCGCCGCGCGCCTTGAAGGCACCAATGCGCTGCAGGTTCTCGCACTTGAACAGCAAGGAGTGACCGAGCATCTCGTCGAGCGTGCGGCTGGCGACGACCGGCGTGTGCATCACGCGCCCGGCAATGCGCGCAGCGGCGGCGGCAACGTCGTCGATTCCGAGCGCGGTCATGACGGATCCGAAGCCGCGACGGCCGCGCCGCGTGGGCCGGACGCACGCAGATCCGCACCGGCCGGGCGCTGGAAAACGCGCAATCCGAACTCCGGGATCACCGCAAGCACGTGATCGAAGATGTCGCCGATGATTCCTTCATAGGGAACCCACGACTGCTCGGCGCTGAAGGCGTAGATCTCGAGCGGCAGGCCGTCGGGGCCGGGCGCGAGCTGGCGCACCATCAGCGTCATGTCCTTGCGCAGTTGCGGGTGCTGCTCGAGAAAGGCCGTCAGGTAAGCGCGGAAGGTGCCGAGGTTGGTCAGGCGTCGCCCGTTGACGAGGCTCTGATCATCCACTCCCTGCTCGAGGTTCCACTTGCGCACCGCGTCCACGGTCTCGCCGAGGTAGCCCTGGATGTACTGCACCTTCTGCAGGCGCGCGAGGTCTTTCTCGTCCAAGAAGCGCACGCTGCCCATGTCCAGGTTCACTGCGCGCTTGATGCGCCGCGCGCCGCTCTCCTGCATGCCGCGCCAGTTCTTGAAGCCGTCGGTGATGAAGGCCGTGGTCGGCACCATCACCAGCGTCTTGTCCCAGTTGCGCACCTTCACGGTGTGCAGGCTGATGTCCTCGACCTCGCCGTCGGCGCCGAACTTGGGCAGCTCCACCCAGTCGCCGCGCCGCACCTTGTCATCGGCGGCGATCTGCAGGCTGGCGACGAGTCCGAGAATCGAATCCTTGAACACCAGCATCGACACGGCGGTCAACGCGCCGAGGCCGGTCAGGATTCCCCACGGAGATTCTCCGAGCAGACGTGACACCAGCAAGATGCCGCCTGCCAGCCAGGCGATGATCATCGCGACTTGCGCGTAGGAGCGCAGCGGTTGGTCGCGCAGGGACGGTTTGGACTCCATCTTCCACACCGCCGCGTCGAGCAGCGCCTGAAGCGAGCGCAGCGCAACGACCGTCATCCACGCCTCCGCGAGGCGCTGCGTCCAATCCATCCAAATCGTTTCGTCTTCACCCGGGAACACCAGCGGCGCCGCGACCCGCATCAGGATCGCAGGCACGATGTGCGCCACGCGCGGCAGCACCTTGTGTTCCAGAATCGCGTCGTCCCAAGTGGTCGCCGTGCGCTTCGACATCGCGGTGAACACGCGCCCGAGAATGCGCCTGACCATCCAATCCGCGCACGTCGCAATCAGAACCACCGCGACCAGCACGGCGATGCGCGTGGTCCCGGGATGCTCTGCAAGCCACGGAATCTGCTCGCGCAGGGAGTCGTGGAAGTCTTGTGGAATGATCACAGTTTCAATTCGCTGCGGAGGCGTCGCACATGCCGCGGAAACGGCAGGTGCCGCACTTCGCGGCTTCGGGCATCGCGGTCCAATGCTCGGGCACGACCGGATCCACGTCGGGATCGTAGTGGAGGTCCATCATCTCGCGGAGACTCTCCGAGACGAGATCCTGCGCGCTCGACAGCGCCTCGAGCGTGACCGGCTTCGACTTCACCTCGCCGGTGGCGAGATACGCGGCGTGTACCGTGATGGATTCAGGGTCCTGGCTCCAGCGCTCGCAAGCGTAGAGGCCGTAGGTCAGGAGTTGAAACATGTCGGACTCGCGCGGCTTGCCGGTCTTCCAGTCCCAAATGTGAAGCATTTCTCCGTCCATGAAGGCAAAATCTGGCATCGCGTAGACCTTGGTGCCGAGGAACTTGTAGGAGTCGAGTTCCTCGAGCGCGCGCCAGTGGTCCGGGTGAGCGTCACGGGCAGGGGCGATCTGCGGTGCCTCGAGGAAGTTGCGCACGCAGGCGGCGAGCAGTTCCCGCAACGCATCCGTGCGCTCCTTGCTGAGCTCCATGGCGTAGTGGTGCTCCATCAGGTGAGTGGGGCCGCGCTTGGGCCGGTCGGCGGGATTCCATCCGACCGATTGGCGCCAACCTTCGCGGAACAGCGCGACGGTCTCCTCGAAGGTCTCCTCGGCGCTCATGGTGGTGCCGTTTCGCCGCCGCTCGAACCAGCGCGCCACCGCGCGGTGCACGCAGTCCCCGGCGAAGGCCGGCAGCGAGGTCAGCCGGTTGTGGACCGCGATCTTCCAGCGCTCAGCGGGCGGATTCTCCTTCCACCAGCCCCACGATGCGTAGCGCGCGTACCAGTACTCGCGACGGCAGCGCTCGAACTCCTTCGCCCGGCTCGCGGACCAGGACAATTCGCACTTCAGTTCAGCCAGAGCCACGGGCTCAGGATACTGGAACGGCGAGGCCGATTCCCGCCGCGCGCTATCCTGCACCCCTCGCGAGCGCACGATGCTGAAGCCGAAACGACTCCTCTTCGTCTGCGTCGAAAACTCCAACCGCAGCCAGATGGCCGAGGCTTTCGCGCGGCTGCTCGGCGGCTACACGGTCGAGGCGCACAGCGCCGGCTCACGCCCGAGCGGCGTAGTGAATCCGAAGGCAATCGCCGCGATGGCCGAGCTCGGCTACGACTTGAGCGCGCACAGCTCCAAGTCGCTCGGCGGTCTGCCCGCCGTGGAGTGGCATGCTGTCATCACGATGGGCTGTGGCGACGCCTGCCCGTCGCTGCCCGCGCGCCTGCGTGAGGACTGGGCGATTCCCGATCCGCGCGCGATGGAGCCGGAAAATTTCCGCCAGGTGCGCAACCGGATCCGCGACGAGGTCGCCGAACTTCTGAGTCGGATCTAATGGCCTCGCTCTTTACCCACGCCTTCACCGCGATCGCCCTCGCGCCCGTCTGTGCGCCTCGACCGGGGTGGAAGTGGATCATTCCGGCGGGAATCATCGCTTCCGACCTGCCGGATGCTGACGTGATTGGCTTCGAGTTCGGCGTCCACTACGGCGACTTCCTCGGCCACCGCGGTTTCACTCACTCCTTCTTCTTCGCGCTGATGCTCGCGCTGTTCGGAGTGTGGCTGCTGCGCCGCCGCGTTCCGCTCACACCCGGCGGCCGCTCCTGGCTCGGCGTTTACCTGTTCTTTTGCGCCGCCAGTCACGGCCTGCTCGACGCCATGACCGATGGCGGCATGGGCATCGGCCTGCTGATGCCCTTCGAGAACAGCCGTTACTTCCTGCCGTGGGAGCCGATTCCGGTTTCGCCGATCGGAGTCGCCAACTTCTTCACCATCTATGGATGGGAAGTGTTGTGCACCGAGATGCGAGTCGTCTGGTTGCCTCTCGGTGCGCTCGGATTGCTGTTCCTGACTGCGCGCAAACGGATGCGCACGAGGATGCTCGATCTCAATTCACAATGAAACTGTCGGAGTCCCACGCGCCGGTCGGTTCCGACGGATACGTGGTGGTGCCCGCTTCGTGAATCGCGCGCACTTTCACGCCGCACAAGAACTTGGCCGAGCCCAGAGAGGCGCTGGGCGGCACCACGAATGTGACGCTGGTCAGCAGGCCTTCCTGAGGGTTCAGGGTGAAGTGGCGCGGCTGGAGATCCACCGGGGCATGGGAACCGTTCGAGAAGAACAGCATTCCGGTGTACTTCAGGTCCAAGGTGGCGGTCGTCGAATGATTGCTGATGAGGATGTCGGCGTGCCCGGCCTGCCCGGGGTGCGTGGATACGGTCGACACGTCCACGTCCACCGAGAGTGGGCCGATGGACCCGTGCCCGATGATGCTGGCCCAGGCGGCCGGCGCAGCGACGGCCAGAACGGCTCATGCCGAGAACGTCCGTATGGCCCCGGCCGCTGTTCAGAACCTTGTCTTCCCTGCAGACGGCCTCGATCGTGATCGGGCCGATGGAGTCGCGGCGGATGATCGAGGACAGGGCGGTCGGCGAAGTCGCATTAGTGCCGGAAGTGCCGGACCCCGGTGTGCACCATGCACACGCCGCGCGCGTCGCAGGCGGCGGTGACTTCGGAATCCTTCACTGAGCCGCCCGGCTGCACGATCGCGACCACGCCGGCCGCGGCCAGCGTTTCCGGCCCGTCAGGGAAAGGGAAGAAGGCGTCGCTGCCGGCGACGGCTCCTTGCGCGCGGTCGCCGGCTTTCTCCACCGCGATGCGACAGGAGTCCACGCGGCTCATTTGGCCCGCGCCGGCTCCGACCAGCATGCCGCCGTTCACAAGGCAGATCGCGTTCGATTTGAGGTGCTTAGCCAAAGTCTGCGCGAGGCGCAGATCGGACTCGCGGCCGGCGGGCATTGCCACCATTCCGGCCACCTTCAATTCTTCACTGTAGCCGGAAGTCGCGTCGCTGCCTTGCACCAGGGTGGCGCCCCAGATGCGGCGTGACTCGTCCTGATCCCGCACGGAGCCGTCGCCGAGCTCCGCCACCTCGACCAACCGGAGATTCTTTCCCCATTTCGGCCCGTTGCGGAGCAATTCCACGGCAGCCGGCTCGAAGGAAGGCGCAGCGATCACCTCGACGAACTTGCCGCCGCTGGTCAGAAACTCCGCGCAGGCGCGGTCGAACGGCGCGTTGAGCGCGATCACCGATCCGAAGGCGGAGAGCGGATCGCCGTCCCAGGCGCGAGTCAGCGCTTCCGCGGCGCTCGACGCGACGGCGGCGCCGCAAGGATTGGTGTGCTTGACCACCACGGCGGACGGAACCGGAAGATCCTGCGCGCAGCCCGTCGCGCCGTCGAGGTCCAGCCAGTTGTTGTAGGACAACTCCTTGCCGCCCTCGAGCACGCGCGCGCGTCCGAGTCCCGCCGCCGGCGCGTCGGCGATCACCGCCGCGGCCTGATGCGGATTCTCGCCGTAACGCAACGCGCCGGTGCCCTCGTCCTGCGTCATCCACTTCGCGATCGCCGCGTCGTAGGCCGCCGTGCACGCGAACACCTTCGCCGCCAACTTGCGCCGCGTCGCCAACAAGGTGCCGCCGTCGCGCAACTCCTCGGCCACCGCCGCGTAGTCCGCAGGATCGCAGATCACCGCGACGTGGGAGTGATTCTTCGCCGCCGAACGCAGCATGCTCGGCCCGCCGATGTCCACCATCTCCACGATCTGCGCGCGCTCGGCGCCCGACGCCACCGTCTTCTGGAAGGGGTAAAGGTTCACCACCACCAGATCGATCGCGCCGATGCCGTGCTCCTCCATCGCCGCGCGATGCGCCGGCAGATCACGCCTGCCCAACAGCCCGCCGTGGATCTTCGGGTGCAGTGTCTTCACGCGCCCGTCCATCATCTCGGGGAAGCCGGTGTAGTCCGCCACTTCGCGCGCCTCCACGCCCGCCTCACGCAGCGCCTTCAGCGTGCCGCCGGTGGACAGGATCTCGGCGCCGGTCTTCGCGAGCGCGCGCGCAAGTTCCACCACGCCGCTCTTGTCGAACACCGAAATCAGGGCGCGCTTGACCGGGACTCGGTCCATCACCTCACTTGGCGCTCTTTGAGCGCAGGTACTCCTCGATGAAGTCATCAATGTCTCCGTCGAGCACGGCTTGGGTGTTGCCGTTCTCGTGGTTGGTGCGGTGGTCTTTGACCAGTTGGTACGGGTTCAGCGTGTAGGAGCGGATCTGGTGTCCCCACGAGATCTCGCCCTTGGTGCCGTAGAGTTTCTTCAGCTCATCGTCGCGCTCACGCTCGCGAATCTCGTAGAGCTTGGCCGCCAGCATCTTCATCGCGGTCTGGCGGTTCTGGTGCTGACTGCGTTCGTTCTGGCACTGCACCACGATGCCGCTCGGAATGTGCGTGATGCGGATCGCGGACTCGGTCTTGTTGACGTGCTGCCCGCCGGCGCCGCCCGCGCGGAAGGTGCCGACCTCCAGGTCATCCGACTTGATCGTGATCGGCAACTCGTCGTCGAACTCGGGGGTCACTTCGACGGCCGCGAAGGACGTCTGCCGGCGATTCTGCGCGTCGTAGGGAGAGATTCGGACCAGCCGATGCACGCCGCGCTCCGCCTTCAGATAACCGTAGGCATAGGGCCCGCGCACCTCGATCGTGCCGGAGCGCAAGCCGCCCTCGTCGCTGTAGTTCAACTCCAGCGTCTGCACTTCGAAGTTGCGGCGTTCGCCCCAACGCAGGTACATGCGGATCAGCAGTTCGGCGAAATCCGCCGCATCCAGTCCGCCGGTGCCGGTCTGCACGGTCAGGAAGGCCGAGCGGTGATCGTTCTCTCCGCCCAACATCAACTTGAAGTCGAGCTCCTTGAGCAGCCGTTCGGCCGTGGCCAAAGCCGCCTTCATGTCCACTTCGACCGCCTCCGCACCGGCCTCCTCGCCGAGTTCGGCCAGGGTTCGCAAGTCTTCGAGCGCGCGCGCTGCCTGATCCAAAGGATCGATTTCAGCGCGAATCAACTTCAGCTCACCGATCGTGATGCGCGCATGATCCGGCTTGTCCCAGAAGCCGTCGGCCGCCATCGCCGCATCAAGTTCCACGCGTCGCTTGTGCTTGCTCGCGTAGTCAAAGCCGCCCCCGGATCTGCTCCAGGCGGCGCTCCAATTCGGTCGCTTCGTCGAGGAGTTCTTTCACAGCAGTGCGATCCCCGGGGGGCCGGACAGGATACCCGCGCGCTACTCCCCCGCGCCAACCACTTCGACCAACGCGTGATAGAGCGCGGTGTTGCAGGCGAGGGTCAACGGGATCAATCCATCCCGCGTTTCGCGCAGGTACTCAACCGCCCGTTCAGGCGTGAACGCCCCTTCCATGGTCAGCAAGTTATCGAGGCGGTCGGCACTCTTCACGATCTGCGCGTCGCGGCCCTCCCAACGAAGGTGTTCGAAGTAACGCAGATTGCGCGCGAGTTTGGATTCGCCCGGCTTGAGCGGTGGAAAGGTCAGCGCGCGGACCAAGTCGCCGACCTGCGAACCAAATCGGTCCTCAATCTCATCCAGGGTCGTCGCGGTGTCCTCGACCAGATCGTGGAGCAGCGCGGCGCACAACATGGCGGCGCCCTTCAGCTCGGCGAGCTCACAAAGAATCAGCGCCGTGCGCACCGGATGGGTCACGTAAGGCTCCGACTTGCCCTTACGCGTCTGTCCCGCATGCCGCTCGGACGCCATCACGATCGCGTCGTGCACCGGCGGCCAGGTGTCGGTGCCGACGTGGTCGATCAGCCGCTTCTGCAGCCGATCCAAATCCAAGGAGTAAATCTCTTTCCAGCTCATCGCGTGTCCCCGCGGCCTACTTGGCCGGTTTCTTGTGCACCTCGACCTTGCCGTCGTCGCGCCCCTCGACCACCACGTCGCAGAGGTCGAGGAACAAGCCCACCTCCGCCACGCCCGGAATCTCGGAGAGTTTGCGATGCATGGTCACCGGATTCGCGATGCCCTTGTCGAACTTGCAGTCCAGGATGTAGTTGCCGTTGTCGGTCAGGAATGCGCCGCCGTCGTCCGAAGTGCGCAAGAACGCCTTGCACTTGCCGTCGTGCTCGATGTGCCGCCGCGTGGCCGCTTGTCCGAAGGGCGTGATCTCGATCGGCAGCAGGAAAGAAGTGCCGAGGCGCGCCACGCGCTTCCCCGAACCAATCATGATCACGACCTGCTTGGCCGAAGCCGCGACGATCTTCTCGCGCAGCAGCGCGCCGCCGCCGCCTTTGATCAGCCGAAACTCCGGGTCGACTTCATCCGCTCCATCCACCGCAAGATCGACGTCTTGGTGGTGCTCGAGCGTGGTCAGCGGGATGCCCAACTCCTCGGCGCGCGAGGAAGTGGCCTGGCTGGTCGGCACACCGATCACTTGGAGGCCCTCGGTTTCCACCCGCCGGGCCAGCGCTTGCAGGAAGAACTCCACCGTGCTGCCGGTGCCGAGGCCCAGCACCATGCCGTTCTTCACGAGGCGGGCTGCCGCCTCGCCCGCTGCCTGTTTCGAGGATCGGGGTGCGCTCATGGGGCACTCCATGGTAGGAAGGCGGGCCGTGAAGCCCGCAACCGCCGCCCTATAATTGAGAACCTGTCGCAGTAAGGCCTGCGGCGCTCGACCGATTCCATGCCTCCGCCCCCTCCCGCCCCCGCCGTCCTCACCCTCGCGGATCTTCCGCGGCTCCGCGCCGCGCGCGTGCTGCGGGTGGAGGGG